>CAYTPF010000078.1:0-6616 GCA_964439775.1 uncultured bacterium
ACTACTTTTTTTTATTTAAATGGTTTTTTTATAATTAGCTTGTTGATGGTTGTTTATCTTGGTATCCTACAAAATAATAATCAAGAAAAATATCGTAAAATAGTTCAAGAAGAAGTACGTGACCAGTGGAATAATCTAGAGCCTATGAATCCTCACAGTGCTGCACATTATGGCTCTTATGCTTTTAAACCCATGAATGCTTTGAATAGTTTAGATGGTGGCATTAATAATATAACTGGGAATGTAATAAAGCTTGAAGGGCATGTTCAAAATGAAATATTGTACTCTGAAGCATCTCAATCCCAATCGGTTTCCAAATTTGGAAAACTTAAATCTTCATTACTTTTACAGTTTGTAATCCCATTGATAATTATTTTTTTAGCTTATGATTCTATTGTTAATGAAAAAAAATCTGGAAGAATAAAATTATTATTTTTAGAAGGGATTTCAATTAGAAAGTTGATTTTTTCAAAAGCTATAAGCGTATGGCTTTATGGAGTTGTTTTATTGTTGTTAACTATAATTTTTCAAACGCTAAATTTTGTTGATTTTGAAACTGCAAAAAGAATAGTTTTTTTAATTTTTACATACAGTATTTATTATTATATAATTTCTGTTTTAGTCACATATCTTTCAGCAACTATGAAAAATAATACTTCTGTTTTATCTTTAATTATTTCAATTTGGATTGTTTGGTCTGTTTTTACGCCAAAATTATGGGGTAATACCGTTGAAAAAATTCATTCTTTACCAAGTAGACAAGAATTTAAGGCTAATATGAAAGAGGAGCGTTCTAAAGGTATTGATGGCCACAACCCATATGATGTGAGACGAGAAAAATTAAAAAATAAATTTTTAAATCAATATAATGTAGATAGCTTATCACAGCTTCCAATTAATTTTGATGGAATTGTAATGCAGGCAGATGAGGAATATGGAAATCAAATTTGGGACAAATATTTTGGTAATAATTATAAAATCATGCAAAATCAAAAAAAATTGTTTCAATTATTGGGTTTAGTTAATCCTTTTTCATCATTACAAAGTTTAAGTATGGGTTTTGCAGGTACTGATATGATTCATCACTTTGATTTTTTAAAATCATCTGAAAATTACAGGCGATATTTTATTAAGGAATTGAATGACAAACACGCTTATGGAGGTTCAAAGACAGGAGACTGGAAATGGACTGTAGATAGTTTGTATTTTAGATCAGTTGATACATTTGAATATAAATCAGCAAATATTTTAGATAAAATAAATTATTATTATATCGATTTATTCTTCTTATTGGGATGGTTTTGCTTTGTTAATGTTATTGTTTCGATTTACCAAGGACGAGAAAACAATGGGTGGTAAAATATTTAAAATTATTAAAAGTGAGCTAATCCATTTTCAAAGATCTCCGTATAAAATTATTTCAATAATATTATATGTATTAGCAATTATTTATGGTTGTCAAAATGGTTATGATCTTTATAGAAAGCATAATTTAGAAATCAGCAACATTAAAGCTAAGATAAAAGATGTTAATGATAAAATGATTATTCAATATGAAGATATAGAAGAAAATAAAATTAAGAAGCCTCGAAGAGATCCTACAACGCCATATTGGGCAGTAAGAAACACATCAACATATGCCTTTAAATACCCTTCTAAAATGATGGTATTTAGCATAGGTCAAGCTGAGCAGTATGGTTATTATAAATATATTACTAATTGGAGTACTGTATTTGATGAAGATTTAGCTATGGAGATAGCAAATCCTGAGCGTCTTGCTATGGGTACAATTGACTTTAATTTTGTATTTTTATATTTGACTCCTATATTATTAATCATAATGTTGTTTAATGTCGGTGGGCTTGAAAGAGATTTAGCCTTTGATCGTTTAATTGTAATAAATAATATTTCAAAAAATCAATGGCTATTTTTACGCTTCATATTTTATTACGTTATAATTTTTACTATATTATTAGCAATAGTAATATTTTACGGTTTTTGGTTAGATATAATTATATCTGAATTCCCACAACTTTTTAATTTAATTTTTCTTATAGTGATATATCTATTATTGTGGTTTTGTTTATTTTATTTTATAAATATTAATGGTAAAGGTAGCTTTGATCAATCAATTAAAATGATATCTATTTGGTTAGCATTTTGCATAATTATCCCAGGTGCCATTCATCAGATTTCATCTGTAAAATATCCGACTAATTATATGATAGATTATTTAAATGTTAATAGAGAGAAAAGTAATGAGATTTTCAATTTGCCAATAGATACTCTCAATGTTAAAATATTAAGAAATTTTAAATTCTTAGAAACTACAAAAAATGGAGTTGATTTAAATATAAATAAAAATATAATCAATAAAAGTGTTTCATCACTTATTAATATTTTAAATAAAAATGTTGCAAATTTTATTGAAACAAAGAATGAATATAAAAATCAATTTATTAGTAGTTTTAATAAAATTAATCCTGTTACTTTTTATCAAAATGAAATTAATCGTTTAGCTCAAACTGATTATTATGCCTATAGAAATTATAGAACTAAAATACAATCTAAGATTGATGAGCAAATTAATTTAATTTTATTAGAAACATGGAATGAAGAGATAGTAGGAAAAGATAAATATTTATTATATATATCTAATTTGAAATAATTCCAAGCTATTCATAAAGTTATCACAATTTTAAATTAAAAGCCTCTTTTATACAGTCTTTTTTGTTTGTAGATTAAATAATGAAAAAATATATAGTTATAATTTTATTATTTAATATATCATTTTCGACAATGAATGAAGATGAATTATCAAATAGATTTAGATTTGACTTTGGATTACGTCAACAATCAAATCTTACTTTAAATACTTATCGTAATGAGGATGAGCTTTTGCAATTGATTGAATCAATAATACAAACTCATTTAATCCCAGGTCTATCAATTGCAATTGTTAAGGATGAACATATTGTTTGGGAAAAATATTTAGGTTATGCAAATATTGATGAAAATATTTTAATAGATTCAGAAACTAAATTTATTTTATCATCTGTATCAAAGACTATAACAGCGACTGCATTAATGCAATTATATGAAGAAAACTTATTTATGCTTGATGATGATATTGATGATTATTTACCATTTAATGTAAATCACCCAGATTATAATAATTTTCCAATTACTTTTAAAATGTTATTATCACATACATCTGGGATAAAAGATAATTGGAGTGTAATGCCATACTATAATGGTGATTCAGAATTAGAATTAGATTATTATCTACAAGAATATTTAATGCCTGGTGGAGAATATTATTCAAGTAATTCAAACTTTACAAATTCAATTCCTGGAACAAATTATAGCTATAGTAATATAGGTGCAGCATTAATTGGCTTTTTAGTTGAACAAATTTCAAATCAATCATTTAATGAATATTGTAATGAAAATATTTTTGAACCACTTGAAATGGATAACTCATTTTGGTTATTATCTGAAATTGAAGATTTAAATCAAGTTGCTATACCATATCAGTTTGTTGGAGGCACTGGAAATACTTGTTATGAAATTGGTTGTGGAGTTTACAATGAAAGTAATTCATGTCATTGTGACTATGGTTGTATTAATTATAATGATTGCTGCATTGATTATGATGAAGTATGTAGTGAAAATGGAACAGGCGGCAGTGAAGATAATTTATTGGAATATATGCATTACGGATACTCTGATTATCCATCCGGACAGCTTAGATCAACTTCAAATAACATTGCAAAGTTTATGATTGCTTATCTAAATGATGGGATGTATAATGATATAAGAATTTTAAACTCAGAAACTATAGAATTGATTAAAACAATACAATATCCAAATATTAATGAAAATCAAGGTTTAATTTGGTATTATAAAAATCAAAATGGAAGATCACTATTTGGTCACAATGGAGGTGATATAGGTAGCTTAACAGAAATGTTTATATCTTTTTCAAACAGTATAGGTGTAGTTCTTTTAAGTAATACAAGTAATTATAATGCTTTGATACAAATTGAAAATGCTTTATTTGAATTTGCAAATGAAAATAGTTTTTCAATTATAGGTGATATTAATGAAGATAGTATAATCGATATTTTGGATATAATATTAATAGTGAATATTATTTTTGTAAATGAATATAATTATTTAGCTGATTTAAATAATGATTTAATTATTAATATCTTAGATATAATTTTTATTGTTGATATAATTTTAAACAGTTAATCTTTTTAATTAAAATCAGATATATGATATTTATTCATATTAGATAGTGTTGTGTAAAGCCTTGTAACTTATTTATAAAGAAATTTTTCATTTATGTAAATTTTGTTATGATATCCTCTAATGAAAAAGAGCGTAGGTTTAACTGGTCTGTAACAGGAATTTTAGAAACATCAATCTCTTCATCTGATTTGTGGGATATAATTTCTAGTCCTTCAAATTTAGAATTATTTCATCCTTTTTGTGCTAAGAATAAATCAATTAAGTGGCCTGGTTTAAATTCTATTGATCAAATTTACTATTATAGTGGACTAGTTTTTGAAAGAAAATTTATAAAATGGGTTGATAAAAGAGGGTATGATCTTTTAATAGGTGAAAAAAATGAAGCACAATCGTTAGTTTCATGGCAAATTAATGATAAGGATAATAGTTCAATTTTAAAAGTTTCTATATATCCACATTTATGTAATCAAGGTCTTAAAGTATTTAATTTTTTACCTTTTTATTTAGTTGTAAAGCCAAGTTTAAAGCATTATATAGATTCAGTAATGTTAGGTTTAGAATACTATATAAAAACAAATAAAAAAGTAAGAAAAAATCAATTTGGAAATCATAAAATTTTCTCTAATTAAAAAGGTAAATAAATGAGCAATAAATTAATAATTCTTTTACTAATTCAATTTATTTTTTCAAGTGATACTATTCAATTTGATCAAAAAAGATTAGATAACATAGATTCATTATCAAATAAATTAATTAAAGAAAAAAAATTTACGGGTGTTTCTGTTTATATAAATTCTTCTGATAAAGTTATATATAATAAGCAAATAGGTTATGGTAATGTTGAAAAAACAATTCAACTTGATGAAAGCACAAACTATAGAATTTTTTCAATGACTAAGCCTATTACTTCAGTAGCATTAATGATTTTATTGGAAAGAGGTTTACTAAATCTAGATGATCCTATTAGTAAATATTTACCTGAGTTTAAAAAAATGAAAAGAATTAGAGTTCTTGATCTACCAATAATTAAACATTTGTTTTATACTAGAAAAAAAGTTGATAATGATATTACTATTTTTCATCTATTAACACATACGTCAGGACTTTATTATGATTTCAGTAGTAAGTATATAAGTGTTTATAGAAAATACATTAAAGGAGCAAAGCTTGATATTAAAACATTAGAAGATTTTTCTAATCAAGCATCTAAACTACCATTATTATTTGAACCGGGGACAGATTTTAATTATGGAATTAATACAGATATATTGGGAAGAATAATTGAAGTGGTAAGTGGACAAGATTTAGAATTGTTTTTACAGACTGAAATTTTCATGCCATTAGAAATGAATAGTACTACATTTAATTTAGATAATAGTTTGAAAAATTTATTACCAGTATATGAAAATATAGATGGTAAACTAGAAATTTCATCAAGGTTAAATCTTGCTCCCATAGCAAAATTCCCAATGGGAGGTGCAGGACTATTTTCAACTGTATCAGATTATAGTAATTTTTGTTCTATGTTAAAAAATGATGGAAGTTACAAAGGTAAAAAAATTATAAGTAAAAATAGTATTGATTTAATGTCAACAAATCATATTAAATATTTAGATGGAGAAAATGCAAAAAATATTTCTAAAAGATTACCAGTAGTTCTAATTGAAGATATAAGAAACTTAACTTTCCCAATGGATGGATTTGGTTTAGGTCTATATACTAATGATCATATGAATCATCAATCTACAATTGCAAATATTAACAGAATCGGATGGATGGGAGCAGCAAATACATTTTTCTTTATAGATCCAGATCACGATTTTTTTGTTATAATAATGGCTCAATCACGTATGGATTTTTCTATTTTGAATGATTTTGAAAATGTTATATATCAGGCACTTGAATATAATTAATTATTATCAAATTAATTATGTTATTGAAATAAAAAAGTCTCTTTTATAGAGGCTTTTTTATTTTAGTGAAAATTTGTCGTATTTGAATTTATGTACAAATAAAATAATTTTTTTAAAATAATTAATATCACTTTGTGTAAATTTGTCGTAAATGATTTAGCCAGGTTTCAAAATAAAGTAAAACATGAATATCTATATAATATTAATACTATTAGTTTCAAGTGTGTACTCAGAACCAATAACAATATATCCAACTCAATTAGTAAGAGATATATCTAATTCTAGTGATAATTCTCCAAGATTTGTAATTGAAAATGAAATTGAAATGCCTGAATGCTCCGAAATGAATGAAGCAGCGTGTCATAATGATGATCATTGTGAATGGATTGAAAATATTGAACAAGGGATATGTGATATTTTAAATGCTTCAGAATGCCTAGAAATTG
>CAYTPF010000079.1:0-6590 GCA_964439775.1 uncultured bacterium
TCATTTTCCCATCTTTTGGGCGATTGGCCAGGGATATTAAATATAAGATCTGCACTTATATTTTCAAAGCCAGCTAAACGAGCATTTTTGAAAGTATCTATTGACTCATTTGGTGAATGTAGTCTATCTAGAAATTTTAAAATTTTGGGATCAAAGCTTTGGAAGCCTATAGATAGCCTATTAATTCCAATCGACTTATATGCTTTTAATCTTTCAAGCGGTGCTTCTCCTGGATTTGTTTCTAATGTTATTTCTTTAATAGATGATAAATTAAAAGTATGATTAATTTTATCTATAATAATCTCAACATATTTGGGCTCTAATAGAGATGGAGTACCACCACCTATAAAAATTGTATCAAATTCCCAATCAAAGTCATATTTTATTTTTGATAACTCTATTTCTTTAATTAGTGAATTGATGAAAATAGGAATATCTTGATTTCTATCTGTTATAGAATAAAAATCACAGTACATACATTTTACTGAGCAAAATGGTATATGAATATATATTCCAGCTATTTTTTTCATTATAATAAAATCTTGTTACAATTCTATTAATAAGTTATAATATAATTAATGTATAGATTATACATTAATAAAATTAATTAAATGAATGGAACTGTTTTATGAATATTTTAATTTATTGTTTTTTAGTGTTTTCATTATCTTTTGCTCAAATTAGTCATGGAGGTAAGCCTCATTATTCTGACTCTTTAGACGAAGTACCTGGTTTTTTAACTTCATTAGAAAATAAGGTTATTTATAATAGAGATAATTTACCACAGTATTTTATTTTTGGTGATGAATATAATGTTGATATTGATTTTTTTAATGAAGCTTTAGCTTATTCTGTAAATGGAGGGAATGTATATCTTTTAACTATATCTTCTCCAGGTGCTAAAGCTATTGGTCTTGAGATGGATTCGTTTTATTTGTATCCAGGTGTTGAAATGTTTATATATAATTCAACTAGAGATATGTTTATTGGTTCATTTACATCCGAAAATAATAAAGTATATAATGAATTTTCGACATCATTGGTTAAGGGTGATCAGGTTGTAATAGAAGTTTTTATACCAAATGATATATTTGGAGACTCTTTTATTAATATTTCAAAAATAATTCATGATTTTACTGATTTATTAAATTATCATGATACAAATAATCAAGAATTAGATAGGAATAGTTGCAATATAAATGTTGCTTGTGTAGAGGCCGATCCATATGAAGATCAGGTCAATTCAGTGATGCTTATGACAATGGGTGGTGGCTCTTGTTCAGCATCTCTAATTAATAATGTTGAAGAGGATTTGACACCCTATGTTTTAACTGCTGAGCATTGCCTTGGTGGCAGTCCAAATAATTATAATTTTTATTTTAAATATCAGTCATCATCATGTAATGGTAATTCTGGATCTTATAATTATAGTATGAGCGGTTCATATTTAAGAGCAGAAGGTGAAGGTCCTGATTTTGCATTACTTGAATTGACCAATAATCCTCCAGATTCTTATGATCCTTATTATAATGGTTGGTCAAACTCAGCAAATACCCCAAATGATGTTTATGGTATCCATCATGCTGGTGGTGGAATAAAAAAAATTTCTTTTACTGAAGATAACATTCTAGGTCAATATAATTTTTGGACCTTTCAATTTGATGATGGTAGGATTTATCCTGGATCATCAGGTTCCCCTTTATTTGATCAGAATAATAGAACAATTGGTCCTGCTAGTCATATGAATACTGATTACTGTTATAGCTATAATTGTTATTGTGATCAACAATATGATGTTGGTTATGGTAGATTGAATAGAGCATGGGAATATGGTTCTAATGCTTCAAGTAGGATAAAAGACTGGTTAGATCCTAATAATACTGGAACTATTTTCATGGATGGTACCTCAGATGGTTTTTCAGCTGAGGTATCATTATCTAGTCCAAATGGGGGAGAAGTATGGGAGATGGGATCTGCATACAATATAGTTTGGTCTGATAATTTTGATGAGGCAGTTTCAATCAAACTCTATAAAAGTGGAACATATGTTACCACTATAGTTTCTTCAACTTCTAGTGATGGTAGTTTTAATTGGACTGTTCCTGGTGCACTTGTTCCAGGTGATGATTATAAAATAAAAATTTCATCAGTTAATGATGCTAGTATCTATGATTATAGTAATCAGGATTTTTCAATTTCAGGTGATATTGGAGAAGTAATTGTTGGATTTGGAGATATTGATCAATTAAATCAATTAATTGAAGTTTACATGATAAATACAGTTGATATTGCAGGTTTTCAGTTTGATATTATAGATACTCCTGATAATATAAGCTTATTAAGTGCAGCTGGTGGAACTTCTGAAGAAAATGGTTTTTTAATATCTACTAATGAATCTGGTACAGTATTGGCATTTTCTTTGATAGGTTCATCTATTCCTACAGGAGAAAATATATTAACAAATTTATCTTATTCTATAAATGAGTATAGTGAAACAGAGATTTGTCTTGGTAATGGTATTTTTTCTAGTGTTGAAGGTATAGGCTTGCCTGTTAATTATGACGACTGCATAGCTTTAAGTTCACAAACTATTATTCCTGGTGATATTAATTTTGATAATATTGTAGATGTCTTAGATATAGTATTGGTTGTTGGAGAAGTCCTTGAAACGGGTCAATTAAATAATAATCAATTTCTCGCAGCTGATATAAATAATGATGAAATAATAAATATTTTAGACATTGTTGCAGTTGTAAATATTATTTTAAGTCAATAGTAGTTAGTTTTAAGAAATGCTTTTCTATATTGTTTTATATCAATTATCATTTTTAAGTTACAACGATCTAAAATAGATTTAATATTTAATTGAAGAAAGCATATAAAATATTACTCATAGGCGAAGACAGCTTAGGACTTCGTGAATTTAACATTACTCCCAAACATATCTATTTAGCTATATCAAGCTTTTTAGCTTTTATTGCGTTGCTTTTGTTTTTATTTTCAGGTTCATACGCTGATTGGGCATTTAAGAATAAATTAAGCAATATTAAGAATGAAAATAAAGAGCTTCAAGGAATTATTGAATCTCAGGAAGATCGTATTGAAAAATTTTATAAAGATTTGGAGTCAATAAAAGAACAGGGAGAAATATTTAGAAAAATGGTCAAGCTTCCTGCTATTAATGATGATGTTCGTCAATTAGGTATTGGAGGGCGACAAGATAAGGATCATTCTTCACATCTAGAATATTTGTTACCAGAAAAAACAGATTTAGATGGAATGCATAAAAAAATTAATCATCTAAATAGATTGTTGAATTTGGAGCGTTTAAGTTATTCTGAATCTTATGATGAGGCAGCAAAAAAGCCGGATTATTATAAAAGTATTCCTGCTATACATCCAGTTGATAGAGATAAGGGTAGATTTTCATCAGGTTATGGATATAGAAGGGATCCATTTGATCGAAAATATAAATTTCATGATGGGCATGATTATTCTGCTAAAACAGGTACTCCAGTTAAAGCAACGGCAGATGGCATAATTAAGAAATCAAAGTATTGGGGTACCTATGGTAATTATATAGAAATTGATCATGGTAATGGCTTTAGAACAATTTTTGCCCATCTATCTGCTCGAAAAGTAAAAAAAGGTGATAAGGTTATTCGAGGTCAAGTAATTGGAAAAGTTGGAAATACTGGAAAATCAACTGCTTCTCATCTTCATTATGAAGTAAAGAAACAGGGTAAAAATATAAATCCAAAAGATTATTATTTTGATGTTCCTATCGGAACATTTAATTAACCTTTTTCATCAAATCAGTTTTGTATAAAAAACCTTCGTATGAAGGTTTTTTTATTTGTTATATAAATTTCTATGATATACTGATAAAACATTTAAATCTCTCTAATATCTTTTATTATATTTATGCTAAAATTATTTTGTATTTTTAATATCGTAATCATTATGATTAGAATATCAAAAATAAAATAAATAAATTTTAAAGAATTCTTGAACAGAAATAGTGTTTTTCAGGTAAAGCATAGATACATCACAATGATGGTTTTGCAGTCACTTGTAATTATATTTCAAAAATGGGTAAGTATTTGGAAAATATAGAACTTATGCAGAATATACTGCACAAAAAAACGTATTATATAGAAACCTATGGTTGTCAGATGAATGTCTATGATTCAGAGTTGGTAGCAGGATTTTTAGAAAAATCAGGCTATAGATCTGTGACTGATTATAAAAATGCTGATGTGATTTTTTTAAATACTTGTTCAATTCGTGATAACGCAGAAGAAACTGTTCATAGAAAATTAGAAAATTTAGAATATCTTAAAAAACAAAATCCTAAAAGAATGATTGGAGTTTTGGGATGCATGGCTCAAAACCTTAAAGATGACTTAATGGAGTCAAAGCCATTTGTAGATATTGTTCTGGGTCCTGATTCATATAGAAAAATACCAGAAATTTTAGAAAATAGAAATAAAGTAAATGGTCATTTTGTTGATACTAAATTATCTAAGTTTGAAATATATGAAGATCTATTCCCAACTAGAAAATCTGGTGTTAACGCATGGGTTTCTATTATGCGTGGATGTGACAAATTTTGTACCTTTTGTATTGTTCCATTTACAAGGGGTAGAGAAAGAAGCCGTGCTCTTGATAATATTGTAAAAGAAGTTGAAAATTGTATTGATCAAGGTTTTATTGAAGTCACTCTATTGGGTCAGAATGTTAATTCATATCGAACTCCTGAAGGTTCTTTTCCAGAGCTTTTAGAGGCCGTAGCTAAAGTAAAGGGTTTGAAAAGATTAAGATATACTTCTCCTCACCCAAGAGATATTGACGATTCTTTGCTTAGAGTAATGCAAGAAAATAATAATATATGCAACCATATACATTTACCATTGCAGGCAGGATCAGATAGAATTTTAAAGAGAATGAATAGAACATACACTAAAAAAGAGTTTCTATCATTAGCAAATAAGATTAAATCGTACTTACCTGATTGTGCTATAACTACAGATGTAATTGTTGGTTTCCCGGGAGAAACAGAAGATGAATTTTTGGATACATTAGATGTTGCAGAGCAAGTTGGTTTTGATAATTCATTTATGTTTAAATATTCTGCTAGGCCCGGTACTAAGGCTGCTGGTTATTCAGATACAGTTGATGAAAGTATAAAACAGAATAGATTAGAAAGATATATAGCTCTTCAAAAAATATTATCTTTAAAAAGAAATAAAGAAAAAGTAGGAAAAACATTAAACGTTTTAGTTGAAAAGGAAAGTAAAAAATCAAAGGATCAATGGGCTGGAAGAACCGATGGAAATATGTGGGTAGTTTTCAATAAAACTAATGAAAAAATTAAGGATATTGTACCTGTAAAAATTTTAGATGCTAAAGGTATTACAATGATGGGAGAAAGGCAAAAGTAATATGAGATTATTGAAGTTAATTATAATTGTTTTTTTAATCATTGCATGTGGTACGTTATTATATCAAAATCAAGTATTGAATCCTTTGCCGATTACAATATGGTTGTATCCTGGTTATGAAGTTCAGTTATTGCTTCCTATTATTTTAGCATTAACATTACTAATAGGGGCAATGGTAGGGTTTTTTATGGCTATCTTTCAGATATTATCAGATAAGAAAGACACTATGTCATTAAGAACTAAAGTAAAAAGATTACAAGTAGAATTGGATTCTTTAAGAAATCAAGCGATTGAAGATGATATTGTCTTAAATGATCTTTCTACTGCAACTAAAATTGAAAATAAAGAAGGCGAAATAATTGACTAATATAATATATACTATAGTTGTACTGGGTGGTATAATTGGTGTTGTAACATATTTAATAGTTAAGTTTAAGCCAAGTAAAAAAAATAGAGTTAAAGATCTATATTCAGAAGGTTTAGATATGATGGTTTTGGGCCAGCTGCATTCAGCATATAATTGTTTTAAGACAATTATTAAAGATGATACCAATAATATTCCTGCATATTTAAAACTTGGACAAGTAGTTAGGGATGGTAATAATCCGCAGCAAGCATTAAAAATACATAAATCACTTACGCTTCGTAAAAAAATGTCAGTATATGAAAAACTTGAATTGCATAAAAATCTTTCTTTGGATTATTATGCTTTAAATGATTTTGATAAATCAATTGTTGAAACTATGGCAATTTTAGAGACAGATAAAAAAAATGAATGGGCTTTGGAGCATTTAATAAAAATTCATTCAAAATTAAATGATTGGACAAAGGCAACTGAATTTTTAATAAGATTACATAAAGTAAAAAATATTGATAATCCAAATGAGATAGGAAAATTTAAAATTCAAGAAGGAAGAAAATTATTAAAATTGAATGAATTTCATCATTCTAGAGAGCTTTTTGAAGAAGCTTTGAGTATTGATGAGAAACTATATAGAGCATATTTATATATTGGTAATTCATATGCAAAAGAAAGCGACAAAATTTATACTAAATCTCAAGATATTAATCCGATTAATACTGATAATATTGAGGACCAAGAAAGGTATGATGAGTTATATTCAAAGGCAAGAAACTTATTAAGTA
>CAYTPF010000080.1:0-6461 GCA_964439775.1 uncultured bacterium
TGGTTACATGGTATATGCATCTTATACTCATGAAATCATTTTTGATTATCATCCAGGAGATATTTATTGGTGTACTGCTGATATTGGTTGGATAACTGGACATTCATATATTATTTATGGTCCTTTATCTAATAGAGCAACAACAATTATGTTTGAAGGAGTCCCTAATTATCCTGATTATGGTAGATTCTGGCAGATTGTACAGAAACATAAAGTAAATATCTTTTATACTGCACCAACTGCTTTAAGAGCATTAATGAAGGAAGGCAATAGATATGTTGAAAAATGGGACCGATCTTCATTAAAATTATTAGGATCTGTTGGTGAAACAATTAAAAAACCTGAATGGGAATGGTATTTTAATACAGTTGGAGAAAAAAAATGTCCAATAGTAGATACTTGGTGGCAAACTGAAACTGGAGGAATTCTAATTACACCATTACCAGCAGTAACAGATTTAAAGGCTGGATCAGCTACTAGACCTTTTTTTGGAATTCAACCAGTAATTTTAGATGAAACAGGCAATGAAATTAAAAGTGATTCTGCAGAAGGTTTATTAGCAATAAAAGGATCCTGGCCTGGACAAATGAGAACAGTTTATGGTAATCATAAACGTTTTTTTGATACATATTTTTCTCAGTTTGATGGTTATTATTTTACAGGTGATGGTGCTAAAAGAGATCAGGATGGATATTACTGGATTACAGGAAGAGTAGATGATGTATTAAATGTATCTGGACATCGATTGGGTACAGCAGAGATTGAGGGTGCTATAGGTCAATTTGATGGTGTGGCAGAGGCGGCTGTGGTTGGTTATCCTCATGATATAAAAGGAGAAGGAATTTATGCATTTGTAACATTAATGACTGGTATAAAAGTAAGTAGTGAAATAGAATTAGGTATTAGGGAAAAGGTAAGAGAAGTAATTGGTCCTCATGCTTCTCCAGATAAAATGCAATTTTCACCATCATTACCTAAAACTAGATCAGGTAAAATTATGAGAAGGATTTTAAGGAAAATAGCAAAAAATGATTTTGAAAATATGGGTGATATATCTACTCTTGCTGATCCAAATGTTGTAAAAGATTTGATAAAAAATAATTTTTAAGGAATTTTAATGATAATTGATATTTTATTACCTGTCTCACTTATATTTATAATGTTTACATTGGGCCTGGGTTTAAAATTTCAGGATTTTAAAAATATATTAAATCATCCTAAAGCATTTTTTGTAGGAATTATAAATCAAATGATTATTTTGCCTTTAGTAACATTCATTGTTATTATTATTTTTAATCTTTCAATGGAACTTGCAGTAGGGATGATGATTCTAGCTTGTTGTCCTGGTGGTGTTACTTCAAATATTATTACAAGAATTGCAAAGGGTGATGTAGCGCTTTCTATTTCATATACAGCTATAGTATCAATTATAACGGTTTTTACATTACCATTTGTTGTTTCTTTTTCAATGAATTATTTTATGGGTATTAATGCCCCTTCAATTAATATTTATGCATTAGGTATTACCATGTTTGTTGTTACTACTATACCTGTTTTGCTGGGATTATATTTAAATACTGAATATAATATGTATTTTAAAAAATTTATACCAATTGCAAATAAAATTTCTTCTATATTATTTGTAGTAATTGTTATAGGTGCTCTTATTAGTGAGTGGCAAACATTTATAAATAATTTATATATATTAGGTCCAGCAATTATGATATTAATTCTTTTTATGTGTTTGTTTGGTTATTATAGCCCAAAGTTATTTAGGATACATAAAAAACAATCAATAACAATTGCAGTTGAATCTGCAATTCAAAATGCTACAGTAGGTATTACAATTGGAAATATAATTTTAAGTCAAAATCAAGGAATATCAATTTTAAGTCTACCTTCAGGTGTATATGGTATTTTAATGTATATAGTTTGTTTACCAATTATATTTTTATTACTAAAACAAAAATAAATTCAAATGAAAACTGAATTATATAATAAAAAAAATAAAAATGATTTAAGGCTTGAATTACAAAAAGAAGACTTTAAAAGAATAACAATATCTTTTTATAGGTATGTTAATTTAACAGATATTGATCTTTTGAGAGATGAATTGTACATTGAATGGCGATCATTAAATATTTTAGGTAGAGTATATATTGCAACTGAAGGTATAAATGCCCAATTAAGTATTCCTGAAAAAAAAATAGATTTATTTATTAATAAATTATATTCAAGAACTTATTTTAATAATATTGAAATTAAGAAGGCTGTAGAAGAGGGGGAATCATTTTATAAGCTAATAATTAAAGTTAAAAACGAAATCGTTGCATATAAAATTCCAAAGAATCAATATAATATGAAAACTGTAGGCAAACATCTTAATTATCTAGACTTTAATAAGGCAATTGATAATGGTGCAACTATTGTAGATGTAAGAAATTACTATGAAGCTGAAGTAGGTAAATTTGAGAATGCAATTATACCAGATATAGATAGGTCTGAAGATTTGTTACCTGAAATTAAAAGATTGTTAAAAGGTCAAGAGCAAAATAAAATTTTAATGTATTGTACCGGTGGTATTAGATGTGAAAAGGCAAGTTCTTATTTAATAAAGAATGGATTTAAAGATGTCAATCAGCTTGATGGTGGAATTGTAAAGTATGCTAATGAAATTAAGAAAAATAATATAAAGTCTAAGTTTATAGGTAAAAATTTCGTTTTTGATAGTCGATTAGGTGAAAACGTCACTAATGATATTATTAGTAATTGTCATCAATGTAACCATAGATCTAATAACCATACTAATTGTGAAAACTCAGCGTGTCATATTTTATTTATTCAATGTAAAAAATGTTCAAAAAAATATTTAGGTTGTTGTTCAAATAAATGCTTATCCTATATTCAATTAGATAAAGAAGAACAAGTTGATTTAATTAAAAATAAAAATATTATTTTTAATGGTACTAATTCAGATAGATTAAGACCCAAATTAAAAGATTTTAAAATCAATGATTGAGATTAAAGATTGTATAATGTGTGATGAGAAAATAACAATTATAAATTGTCATTATATTTGTCCTAATTGTGGTTTTGGTGAAAATTGTCATGATAAACCACATTTAATTGACTCTAAAAAAAAGAAAAACAAAGATTAATATGAAGAAAATTTTGATTTTATCAGCTACATTAAAAACAAATTTTGAACTATGCAAAGACTTAGAGAAAATATGTATAGAATTAGGAGCAACTGTAGAGACTATTTCATTAGAAAATTTTCCATTACCCTTGTATACTGATGAGGTTTACAACAAAGAAAAAGATAACTATGCAAAAATTGTTAATGATTTGACTCAGCTATTAATAAATAATAAAGGTATAATCCTATGTGGCCCAGAATATAATGGGTCTAGCCATCCTATCATAACAAATGCAATTAGTTGGGTTTCAGTATCTACAAAAAATTGGAGAGATGCATTTAATAATAAAGTATCTTTAATTGGAACTTCAAGTGGTGGTCCAGGTACTAAATTTTTAATTTCAATGAAAATGCAATTAGAGCATCTTGGATCTATTGTTATGCCAAGAACAATTAATGTAAATAGTTCTAATCCATTAAATAAAGAATCAGCAAAAAAAATATTAAATCAATTTATTAGTTTACTATAATTATTGGAGATAATATGAAGTCTATACATAGTTGGTTTGAAGATTATGGTGAGAGCCATCAAAATCCTATTAACAAAGCAATCCATTGGATATGCATACCACTAATTGTTTTTAGTTTAATAGGTTTGATTTGGTCAATACCGCATAACTATTTATCAGATAATTACTCAGGAATTTTTTCTGAATATTTTAACTGGTCGAGTATTTTTATTTTTGTAGTAATATGTTATTATATCTTATTATCATATAAAATTGCTTTGGGAATGATAATTTTCTCGCTAATTGTTTTATATGGAACTCAGTTATTAAGTCAAGTAACTGAGTTGTGGAAAGTTTCATTAATTATTTTTATTGTTGCATGGATTGGACAATTTATTGGTCACAAAATAGAGGGTAAAAAACCATCTTTCTTTCAAGATATTCAATTTTTGCTAATAGGTCCAGCTTGGTTAATTGGGTTTATATATAGACGATTTAATATTAGATATTAAAAAAGGGGCCATTTAAGCCCCTTTTTTATTTACATTATACAAATTACCATGACTATCCAAGTATAATGTTTACAATACTTATAACATCAAGAACATTAACAATATTGTCTTGATTTATATCAGCAGCTGGATTAAAATCACTAAATCCTAAAATTATATTAACAGTTGCAACTACATCTAATACATCAATATTACCATCTCCATTTGCATCACCTAATACATAGGTTTGAAAATAATCATAACCATATTTTTGTGCCCTAGCAATCATTTGGGAACCACCATGAGTATGATCATATACTATATTTCCATTTGAAGACACTTCAAAAAATCTTGAGCTATTTGCATCTGTAATTAATGTATTCCCATTTTCTAATCTAAAAGCACCTGATTGTACTTCAGAATAGAAACCTCCTGAATGCATCCAAGTGGGAGATGTTGGTCCGAATGGCTCACCATCTTCAATGATATAACCACCATCTTCATCATATGGTGGAATTAGTTCAAACACAGCAGAATTATTATTTGAATAAATATTATTATATAAAATAAAATTTCCCTCACCTGGGAAACCAGGATTAATCCAATTAATACTATGTTGAGAATTTAATTGTTGATTTCCATTACTTCCTCTGTCGTAGTTTTGAGGATTACCCCATCGATATAAGAAATCACCACCTTTTCCATAACGTCCACCAGTATGTCCTGATGCTTCTTCTGTTGTAGTAGAATGATCAATAACAAAAATTTCATTTTGATGTCTAGATGAAAATACAATTTGATCTAATTCAGCATTGTAAGAAACTGCATTAAAGTGCATCCAATCAGCATTAGGTTCACCACCGGGACCTCCTGCACCACCAATATTCCCTTCATTTATATTAAATAATTCTGGGTGGTCAGATATTTGTCCATAGTTAGGTAAACCAGGATTAACATCTTGAACAAGATGATCCCAAAGATGCCATTCCCAAACAATTACATCTTGATTAGGATCATATTCAAAAACAGCTTCACTCCAACATTCATTTAATGGGTTGTTTATTTCTTCTCTACCTACAGCGTATGTTTCGGAAGCTGTTTTTCTAGCCCAAGCCATTATTAATACATTACCATTGGGAAGAGGTTCTACATCATGATGATGTTGATAATCATTATTTGATATTTGATGATCCCAAAGTATTTCGCCATCCCAACTAATACGTTGTACTCCTCCACCAACACCACCAGCATTCATCGTTGGATTTTGGACTCTATAAGGGTAAAGAATAGAACTATCCGGGTACATATAAGGCATACTAGCAGGGCCTCTAGAATGGCTCCAAGTTTTAACAGTTAACCCACTCTCATTTTTAAGATAGGTAGTTGCACCACCACCACCACCAACTTGTGGAGTATATATTGTTAAGCCAGGCATCACACTTTGATTAAATAAAAATGTAAATAGAAAGGTGAAATTTAAATAATAATATTTTTTCATAATAAAACTTTCATATATGTCTTATAAAAATTACATACTTTAAAAAACATAAAAAAAATATTAGGTGTAATGATATGTTACAAGATATTATAATTGGTTACGAATTAAAGAAAGAATTTTTAGTTCAGAAGTAATAAATTATTTTGATGTTAAAGATAAATTTATTTAAAAGAGTTTCAACTGCCATAAAAACTATTGTTTCAACATTTGGTATATGGACAATCCCCATTTTAATACTTATTTTTTTGTATTTTACTTTCTTAAGATTGTTAATATATGTTGGAGTATTTTTAGACTCGTTACTTATTAAAAAAATTCGAAATGGAACTATTAAAAATTCAATAGTAATTGTAGGCAATCCAAGATCAGGTACAACATTTCTGCATAGGTATCTTGTGAAATTAGGTTTAGGTACTGGAACAGAATTATGGCAAATGATTTTTCCATCTGCCTTAATACAAAAATTTATAAGACCAATTATCCCATATATAGAATCGATTAGTCCAACTCGGTTTCATTCAACTGATGCTCATAAAACAAGCTTAAAGTCTATAGAAACAGATGATGCATCTATGTTATTTAGATTTTTTGATGGCTTTTTCATTTATGGTTTTATATTTGCTTGGTCATTTGTTGATCTTTTTGATTGGGTTGATCCAAAAAAAAGAGATATGTCTGAAAGAGATTTTAATTGGTTTGAATCATTATGGATAAGAGTTTTATATAATTCCAATAAAGAAAAAAATATAGCAAAACTATTTTCAATAAGTGCAAATTTACCAGCATTTCAAAAAAGATTTCCAGATACCAAAATTTTATATATG
>CAYTPF010000081.1:0-6443 GCA_964439775.1 uncultured bacterium
TCCTGTCAGAACAAATCTACGTGATCAATATGAAAATCCAGTTATGGGTGCATTTGGTAGTATGTCAGGTAGATCTAAATACTTTGAAATTATTATAGAATAATTAATCTAATATAGAATCCATATAGATTCCTGGATATTCATTATCAGTATTATTTTGATTCTGAATTTCACTCTCTATAAATCTAATAGTTAACTCTAACCTTAAAGAGATATCATCTAATTCTAATAATTTTTGTTTTTCATAAATATTCATTGGAACCATTGAAGAAATAACATTAACCAACATTTCAGTAGAAGAAATATTATTATTAATAAATTCTAAATCAATGGTTTGTCTTGAAATTCCTATTAAATCTGTAAACTTTGATATTAATCTTTTTCTTAATTTTTCTTCATCAGGTATATTCATAGAATCATTAATTATAGACAAGCTAGCTTCTCTATATAAAAAATCATTATTAAACTCTTTAATTTTAACTTTTTTTAAGCCAAAAATAATGATTTCATATTGATTATCGGGTAATTCTTTACATTGATCTACATATCCCAATGTTCCAATAGAATTTAAATCAGGATTATTTTCATAGTCATCCTCATAACCAGGCTTCAATAATGAAATTGTAATTAACTTTTCTTTATCTATAATACTTTCTAACATTTGGACATATCTAGTTTCAAAAATTTTAAATCTATGTCCTGCTAATGGGAATAAAACAAAATTAGGCAATGGAAATAATGGTGATTTTCCAGAAAAATCTTTTAATATTTTATCTACTTTAATCAAAATATATTACTATACTATTTTTTAACTCTTTAACTTTAAATTTAGTAATTGTTACATTTTTATTTTCTAAACAAATACCTGTATCTAAATTAAATTCCCAATGATGTAAAGGACAACTAATATAACCCTTTTTAATTGCTCCTTTGTATAATGAGCCACCCCTATGTGGGCATCTATTATCAAATGCAAAAATTTTACCATTATATTTTATTATTGCTATAGGTACATCTTCATGAAGAATAATGTTAGTATTATTAAAATCTAATTTTTTTTTATTTATAATTAAATCATTCATTATTATTAGTTACAGATTCTATATTTCTTTTTAAACCTGCATACTTTGTCCTTTTTATAGGGCTTTTTTTGAAAATTATTTTAAAATCATCTTCGGTTAAATTTTGCCAATCTTCAATATTTTTATTCTTTATTTCTTCTCTAGGATAAAACGAATTTTCTTTAGTTTCTTTTTCAAATTTAATATTCCAAGGGCATACTTGCTGACAAACATCACAACCATATATCCATCCATCTAAATTATTTCCTATGTCATTTTCAAAATCGCCCCTATGCTCAATAGTCATGTAAGAAATACACTTATTTGAATCTAATACATATTCTGTTAATGCATCTGTTGGACAATCATCTATACAAGCCGTACATGTTCCACATAAATCTTTTTCAAATGGTTGATCATAATCTAATTCTATATCTAAAAGTAACTCCCCTAAAAAAATCCAAGAGCCAAAATCTCTATTAATTAAATTTGTATGCTTACCTTGCCAACCCAATCCAGCTTTTTGAGCCCAAACCTTATCCATAATTGGAGAAGTATCTACACAAACTCTATATTTAACTTGTGGTATCGATTTTTGTATATATTCTAGTAATAAAAATAGTTTTCTTTTTAATACATCATGATAGTCATCACCCCATGAATAATTTGATATTTTATAATTTTCTTTTTGATTGATATCTTCATTTGTGAAATAATTTAATCCAACAGATATAACTGATTTTACTTCAGGAAAATAATTAAAAATATTTCCTCTTTCTTCTATTCTTTTTGGTATCCAATGCATTGTTGCATGATTCCCATTATCAATCCATTTTTTAAGTTTTTTTTCTTCAATTTCTAAATGTTCAGCTTTTGCTATACCAATAATTGAAAAACCTAAATCAAGAGCATTTTTTTTTATTTCAGATGTATTAATCAAATTCATTTTTTATTTTAACATCATTTAATTTTAACATCATTCTATAATGAGGACCTGATTCTGGGATTAAAAATCTTTTACTTATAATGTTAAAATTTAATTTTTTATAAAAATCAAGTGCACTCTCTCTTGCATTACACCAAAAAATATCTGCATTATTATCTTTAACAATTGTAATTGCAGCTTTTAGTATTTTTTTACCATAACCCATTCTACTATAATCTTTTAATGTTGCCATCCCTCTAAATTGCCAACATTCGTAATCTGAATAATTTTCTAAATTTTGTTTTGAAAAAGAAATAATAGATATTAATGTTTGATTAATTTTCAAACCCAAATGGATTGAAACATCATCATGTGGGAATATACATGACTCTATCGTTTGTGAAGGACGAAGCATTTGGTTCCTTAAAACTCTTAATGACTTTAAATCATCAAGTAAAGAAATAGTAAAAGAATTATCAATCAAATTTTATATATTTTCTAGGTAAACCTTTGATTCAGATTGCATATTTACATCACTATTATCAAATGGAGTTAAAGTTAATATTTTTTTGAATATTTTTTCTGCTTCTTTATTAGCACTCATCTTTAAATATGTTTTTGCTAACCAGAAATAATGTCGGATTTCATCATCTTTAACATTTATTGCTTTTTTTAAAAAAAATATCGCTTGTTCATATCCACCGTTCGGAGGAGTTGTATAAACCCATTCAGCTATTTTTCTTTCAAACCATGATAAATTTGCTAATTCATAATGCCATCTTCCCATTACATGATAAGTTCCATCATAGCTAGGATCCAATTCTATTGCCTTTAAAGCATATTTTTCTACTTCATATGAATTTTTAATTTTTTGTTCAGTACCCTCTAACATACCTATTTTACCAACTAGAACAGCATACCAATGATTAGCTTTAGATGAATTAGGATTTATTCTTACAGCACTCTCCACAGCTTTAAAACCCGGATAAAAATGTTTTTTATGTATGTTAATGTTATCAGTTTGGTCTGCAATTTCAAAATGTGCTCTTGCAATTCTCCATAAAATATCAACATTATTTGGGTACAACAAAATAGCATTATTAAGTTCAACTAACTCTTCATTATATTTCCCATTTAAATTTAAATTATCTGATTTTTTTGCATAATCTTGAGGATTAGATAATAAAAAATTTATAAATAATATATATAGAATGTATTGCATGAAATTTTAAAAGAATTCAGAATACATTATTTTAATTTCTCTATTTGTATATTCAGCATCTGTATTTTTACTAATATTATTAAAATTAAATTCAAATAATAAGTTTTTTGCTATTGCCCATCTAAATCCAGCATTTAAATAGCCCTTACCTTTACCAAAAGTTAGTTCATTCAAATTGATATCATCTGAACTATTATCATCATTATATGCTGCATCATATTCTAATAAAAAAGAAAAACTTCTATTAATTTCTTTATCTAATCCAAAAAACAAATTAGTTTGGCCATCATTATCATAATCATTTTCCCAAGAATTTTTACTTAGTCCACCATGGAAACCTAAATTCCCAAGTAAATTATAGTTTTTACTTATAACCAAATATATTCCCCAAGCTTTTTGATCATATCTATTTAAGATTTTCTTAATACCATTATCTAAAACTTTGCCTCTATATTCTCCCCTACCTTGAGTATTTAGACCTAATAAAATTGCAGGTCTTTTTAAAGTTTCTTCATAAACTTGATACTTAATTTGCACTTCAGGCTTTGGCCTACTAACCTCAGGTTTTTCATCACCTATTAATTTTTGCAATCCATATGACATACCTATTGTGAAATGATCAGTTATACCAACTGCTAATTGTGGTAAAAAACCACCATTCTTTTGAAGAAGCATTTCCATTGTATATGAGCCTCGTGGTAGTGTACCACCAGTTGGGATTGAAACTAAATTCAATGGTGGGTGTGGATGTTCAATCTGAGAAAATAATATTGATGATAATATTATGAATAATAATTTTTTTTGCATAAGACACCTTATATTCTATTCTAATTTAATCTTATTTTATGTATTAACTAGTTGAATATATTGGAATAGATATATTAAATAAAAATATTATTAATAAAAATCTATTGTTCTATAGTAACATTAGTTGGAAAAATAATTTCTTTAATTTTTTCTTCGCGATTTCCTAAAAACCATACTGCGTTTAATTTATTACCATTTAAATCATAATTGACATCAAGTACTCCAGCTACTTGACCAGATAATGTATTGGCATACATTCTATCAAAAATTGACTTTCTATTTAAGTAAATTTGATTTTTATACTTTTGAATATATTCTTCATCTCCAAATTTAATTTGAGCTAAAGATAAATCTATATTATCAATAATCTTATCACCTTCAATGGTTTGTATTAAATTATTATTTTTATCATACCTATTTCTTTTTAACTCAAGTCCATCATTATTAAACCATGCTATCTCACTAGCATTAGAATTATCATCCCACTTGATTTCTACAAAACTATCATCATTAAATTTAAATAATCTATCAATATGTCCAAATTTTTGTTCAATATTTGATTCGGCAAAGTTTAAATCCATATCAAATGAATAATCTAAAAAATTCTCACCTCTTGATTCAATTTTATATATTGTAAGATTAATTAAATTGCCTTCTTGAGTTTCAATTGTTTTAACTAAATCATTATACTTATTATAGATATATTCTTTATGCTTAACTATATTTTCTTTATTATACCATATCATTTCACTAACATTAGAATATCTATCCCAGCCAACCTCTATATAGTCTCTTTTAAAATCATTTTTATCAACAATTGGAATATCCTGTAAAAAATTAATTTCATTTTTATAAAATTTATTTTTCACTATGATTCTTTTAGATTCTATTTCTTGAGCTAACAATTTTTCAATAATTTGATTTTGTTTATCTTTAAAATCATTATGTTGATCTAATTTAACAGAATCTAAAAATGAAATATAATCAGTATATTGATTATTAAATTTATCTAAAATTTTATTCATTTTATTATACTGTTTTTCCATCATGCGAGCTTGCATTTCATGTAATCTCATTTTGATAGTACTCTGTGTGATTCTTATAGGTTCATAAACTTCTTTATATCTTGGATTACGTTTTTTTACCTTGCGAAAACTTTTACCTAATGCATTTTCATATTCTTTAATTTGTTTTCTATATAAACTTTGATTTTCTTTAAATGTGTCAACATTTTTATTAATAGCTAAATAAAAGGTTTCTGTAATATTTCTATAATATTCTGATCGGAGTAATGGGTTTTTAATATCTTTAGCTACTTCTTTGTATTGTAATAATAGTGATTGATCAAATAATATTTCATTACTAAAAAATGGACTTGTATAAATTCCATTTAATAATAAGCTATCCGAGTTTATATTTGCTAACTGTTCAGTAGACTTAAATCTGGCATCATCATACTTTAATATCCTGAGATAATCGTTATACTCTTGTTCTCTTATATCATAAAATTCTTTTAATTCGATGTATTTTGATTTTAAGCTATCTATTTGGCTATAATAATTTTGATAAATTGATTTATGATTATCTAAATCTAAAATATAAGTTTTATAATTATAGTGATTAATTGGTTTTTCACTTAAGAATGTAAAAGTTGAACCATACTTTAACTTTCTTTCATAATTTTCAAAAGTATTTAAATAAACAATTGATAAATCATCATACTGACGCTCTAAATCATCAATATATAATGATAATGCTTCTCCTAATGCTCTATAATAAAATCCTTGAATAAATTTGTCATTTTCAGTGGATAAATTACATTTATCTTTTGACTTTTTATATATATTGCTACCAATATCACTATCTAACAAAGAATCTATATCGTATCTTAAAGAATCCGATAAATATTTACTTGTATATTCATATGAATCTATAATTGAAATATAATCAAAAATTTCATAGTTTGTCCTTCTATGTTCATAATCTTTCTCTAGGATTTTTAATACTTTTCTGAATTCTTTTAATTTCTCTTTATAATATTTTTTAGATTTAACATATTGACTAATAACTACCTGTGATTGTTTTAAAAATAATTGATTATCAATATTAGCTTTCGAAATTGTTAATGGTTTATATATCATTACTTCATCAATAGGTGGAATTATATCTGATTCAAATTTTTCATAGCCCATTTCATTTTCATAAAATTCTATTAGATTCTTCATTTTATTAATTTTATAATTAAAATCAATTTCTAAGCCTTTCGTTTTAACAGACAATGCTTCAGAAACAGCACTGTAGAATTTTGATTTTTCAAAAGGATCTTTAATTTGTTTTGCTAACTTTTTATAATTTAATAATATACTAATATCATTTTTAGGTTGCGCATCATATATTCCATTACCATTTATATCATCATATTCTTCAG
>CAYTPF010000082.1:0-6435 GCA_964439775.1 uncultured bacterium
CAAAATTTCCAGAAGAGCCTGGCCAATCATGCCCACCATAGACAACCTCATAAAGCCAGACCTCTGCATCTTCACTACAATCATAATACCTTCGATGTATAATATAACTTCCATCATTCTCAGAATTTGGGAGGTAAATATCTTCACTTCTCAGACAACTATTATTTTCAATCCAAAAGTCTATCACATCTTCAGTACCATAGTATGCACCCCAGCCATCATTGTTTTGCATATCACCTAACCATAATGTGACATTATCATTGGTTCCATGAATTTCAAACACAGGCACAGGAGAGGTATCACAAGAGGTATATATCTCTTCCATCATGGTTCCTGCTACTGGTGCTATAGCCCTAAATACATCACTTGCTTGACAGGCTAACATATATGACATATCTCCTCCATTAGAAAAACCCGTTACATATGTATTCTGAGAATCTAAATCATATTCACGTTGAAGATGGCTTGCCAAAGCAGATAAGAAATCTACATCATCAACCATTTCATTCTGATGAAATGCATAGCCTACATTCCAAAAATTATATCCTGAATTATCGCTTGTTCCATTTGGGTAACAGACTGCAAATCCATTTTCATCTGCAACCTCGTTCATTCTAGAATACCCTATCATACCATTGGCTGATCCACTATAGCCATGTAGAACAAATACCAATGGAGCATTATCTTGCAAATCTAAAGGACGATACAAATAAAACTCTCTATTCAATCCACCATGACTAAACTCATAATACTCAGGGAAATTTATATCATCATTACAAGATCCACCCAAACACCCTTCAAATGGAGCTCCACCCATAAGCAATATATTATTATTTTCATCTGACAATCTCCAGGAAACTTCTGACATCCAGTTTCCTCCTCCGCATGCTACATCATTCTCAACTTCAAGATCAACACAGAACTCTTCTGTTCCTAAATACCCATTATTTAGTGTAGTACATTCATTGTTTAAACAAAATGTACTACCATTCCAACCATCACCCCATGAATCTTCCATCGTCAATAATAAACTAGAAAATTCACATTGAGAGTAGATAATGCTACAAAAAAATATATAAGTTATTAAAATATATTGTTTCATTTTAAAATGATCCTATTTTTGCCCGTTTTATTTCTACAAGTTACAAAATACATCTTGTTACATCATATCGTTTATAAAGAGGGAGAGAAAACTGATAATTTTTGATAGTAGAAAGGGGTAATTTAAATATAAACGCAGTGGATCTCCTCCATAAATTGCTAATGTATTTATCTACCCCTTTTAATAATTTAAATTATAACACTGTATCAAAAATTTTAAAAATGTTTTTTAACTATAGAATTTACAGATTCTACCGAATCACAAAAAGTATTATCATTGTGATTTATAATATTAATATTTTTTAAAATTTTCTTTATTTGAGGATTAGCATTATACAGATATGTCATGATATTATTTTCTTTATTCTTTTTAATTATATCATCTATGGCAAATGAGCCTGATAGATCGATCATACTAACATCAGACATATCTACAACTAACATTTTATGTTTAGGAGATACTTTATAGGTATTTAATAATGATTCTACCGAGCCAAAGAATAATGGTCCATGACCTTTAAGAATTGTTACAGGTAAATCTAACTTAAGAGAGCTATTATTATTATGATTATTAAATACTGAATTTGAAAATACGATATTTTTAAAATTATCACTTATTTTGAAAAATAATTTAATTTCATGAATTGAACAAACTATAGAAAAAACAACACCAATAGCAACAGCAATCATAATATCCGCATAAATGGTAGTAATCAATACTATACTAAAAATTAACAAGTCAATAATTGGAATTTTCTTAATGATTGGTAGTACACGATAGTCTAATATATCAATTCCCAATTTAAATAGTATTGCTGCTAAGCATGCACTAGGTATAGCCTTAACTAAAAATCCTAGACCCATAAGAATAGCTAAAAATGTCATCCCCATAGTAATACTAGATAAGGGTGTTTTTGCACCGAATGTTACATTACCAATAGTCTGAGTAGTTGCTGTTGCCGTTGGAATTCCTCCTAAGAGTCCAGCTGCCATATTAGCTATCCCTTGACCAAAGGCTTCTTGATTGCTATTATGTCGAGTTCCAGTTAAACTATCAGCAACCTTACAAGTCAACAAACTATCTAAAATTGCTAATCCTGCCAAAGCAAATGCAGGCCCTAAAAATTCATTAAAACGTGAAAAACTAGGAATATAAAAATTAAAAAGATTATCACTGCTACCATCACTCATTTTATCACCAATATATGGTATATTAAGATCCATAAAATTTGCAATACAAGTACCAATAATCAAAGCTACTAAAGTAGATGGAATATAAATGAAAGAATTATACTTTTTCTGAATATAACTCCATGTAAACAGTATCAACAATGATGGAATGGAAACATATAAAGCATCAATCTGAATATATTCTATAGTATGAATGAAATTTGTAAATATTGATCGAATATTTGATTCTGGTGCTATACCAACAAACCCATTTATTTGTGTAATCATAATGATCACACCAATGCCACACATAAAACCTGCAATGACAGAATATGGTATATGATGAATAAATCTTGAAATATTAATCATTGACAATCCAACTAAAATCAAGCCACTCAAGAAAATAATTGTAAATGCGGCTACTATATCAGGCTCATTTGTTGTACCAATCACAAAAAAACTCATAAATGCAGCTACCTGAGATGCCATAGGTGCAGTAGGCCCACTAACCCCAACCAAGCATCCTCCAAATAAACCTCCAAATATCCCACCAACAACAGCACTCCATATACCAGCCTCAGGACCAAGACCTGACATTTCACCAAAAGCAAGGGCAAGGGGCAAAACAATAATAGCTACCATAATACCAGCAATTATATCATTAAAGATATTAGTATGAAGTATCTTAATATTTTGCCAAGGATTAAGATTTTTACAATTATTCTTAAAAAACTTTATCATAGATGATTAAATCAATTTTGAATGAAATATTATTTTAAAATAAATTAGAGACTATAATCTAAGATATCATACGATTTTAATGAAATTATTTGAATCTATTCTATATCTTTTACCATAAACTCCATTTTCTGCTCTCTTACCAACGCTAACAACCATACATACTTCTGCACTTTTAGGTAAATTTAACATTTTTTTAATTCTCTTAGAATCCATACCCTCCATTGGACAGCTATCATAACCATAAGCCCGAACAGCTAGCATCAAATTTTCACATGCCAGTGCAGTCGTTTTATGCGCCCAAACTCGCATATCAGAAACCGAACAGGGTTCTCTTGGAATAACTTTAAACATTCCTATGAAATGTATCATTATTTTCTTTAAAAAACCCACTAATCCCATAAATCCTTGTGAATATACTAAGGGAACAATTTTTTCATAATATTTCAATGCTGATTTAGGTGTTAATTTGTTTCTATTAAGATGATCTATAATATGATCTTTATTCTTTTTCCATGTATCTATTCTAGCAACACATACAATTAATTCTTGAGCAGTTGTAGCAGCTGATTGACCCAAACAATAACTTTTAAGTTTAGATTTTTTTTCTTTATCCTGTATCCAATAAAATTCCCAACATTGTAAATTTGAAGATGTAGGAGCTAACAATGCTAACTCTAAGCATTCTTTGATATGATTAGGATTAACAGTTTCTTGATTAAAAACTCTAACACTTCGCCTGCTATTGACAAGCTTTATAAATTCTTCTTTATCAATATCAATCGCAGGCTCTTCATGATTGTGTCGAGGGATATTGGTTAAGATATTATCACTCATTTATTTCCTCTTTCCATTAAAACAACTATCAATCAAAAACTTTATCTTTAATACCTTTATTAATTTTGTAATTTTTATAATTTACAGTTATAGTTCCCTCAACAATAGAATTGTTTTTATTAGCTAATTCTTGACCTTGATTAATAATATTGCCTGCATCCTTATTCAACCAATTAAATAATTTTTTATCTTTAATATAATATTTTACTACTGATTGTTTAGGCATATAATGCTCATTGCTATAAATCTCATAATAATTATTAATCTGAAATAACTTTAATGTATCTAGTTTTGTAGTGACATTTTTTATAACCCAATTCAATGTATCAACCTTAACCTCTACTATAGGATCAAATGTAATTCTAGAATATTCATTAGGCATTTCTAGCTTTAAACTATCTACAATTAAATCACCGATCATCATAATCTCATTCTCATCTAATTCTAACTTGTTTTTAGCTAACTTAATATTCTTAAGATTATCAAAATTATCATTCGGAGAGGTAAACAACCCAGTTTTAGGTAAAATACCAAAACCTTTAGACTTTATCTTTATTTTATCAGGTTTTTTATAGAATACTTTATATTTCTTTTTTGGCATCCTAAATGCTGGGACTTCAATCTTTATAGTCATATCAACCTTGTAATCATTTATTGTATTAAATTTTTCATTTATTTTGTCAATGTAATAATCTTCTTTCTTTCCATTCGCAAACAACAAATTTTGAAATAACATAATAAAACTTAATAAATATGCAAAAATCATTCTAAGATATCCCTATGTGTAAAATTATAGTAAGCTATTGAAATAAAAAGTATGGACCATATAAAACATACAAGGAAGCAATTTAAAAATATATCAAGAGGAATAGGATCATAAAATGCCAATAAAAATATATCAATATATCCTGTAAACAAATATGGATCAACCATCTCAAAAATATCAATTGGTATAAATGAAATAGCAGTACCAATAAAAACGATACTAATAGTTGAAATAATAGGGGTAACACTATTTTTTGAAAATGAAGAAAACATTAAACATAATGATGATACCACAATCATAACGAAATTTGAAAAGACAAAGCTAAGAAAAAACCTCCATAAAATATCATCTTCTCCAAGCAATAGAATTCCTTTATGAAAAACAATAAGCTCTCCATTTCCTAAGATCATATATGAAATCAATAAACTATAAAAAAAGAAAAAGAACATCATAATTGTAGTATATAAAAAAACTACTAATGTTTTTGAAGTAAAAACTGCACCTCTATTAATAGGCCTAGTAAGATAAATTCTAAATGTTCCTTTTGAATATTCTCCTGAAATAATTTCAGATGGAACAATGGTAGACAAAAATGGCATATGAGAAATCAAAACAGCAATAATCAAATATGTTGCAAAATAGCCATTAACTACAGAACCTATAAAAATAAAAGAATCTTGAAGTTGACCATAAATTTTATTTTGTAAAGATATAGCTCCATAATCAATTGCATACACTATAACGGGGATTAATAAGGCAATTAAAACAAAGCTTATATATGTTCGTCTTTTAAAAAAAGCTTTGACTATTTCATTGTAGAATAAATTGATCATTTAAAATATTTTATTAAATTAGATTCTTTATTTATTTTGTAGATTTCTAAATCATCAAGCAAATGGTTTAAATCTTTAATTGTAGAACTAGAATTTGATTCTACTATTATATTTTGATTAAACTTACTAATAATTTGAAAGTCCTCACTTTTTTCAAGCCTTTTAATCGCCTCTTCTTTTTCACTTACATTAAGCAACCATCTTTTACTACTTTTCAACTGTGATTCCATTGATGTTGCTATAGAATTAACACCCTTTTTAAAAATTGTAAAATCAGTGCAAACTTCTTCAACATCTTTCAAGTTATGCGTACTTAAACAAATCGTCTTACCTTGTAACTTTAATTCTTTAATTAACTTAATCATATCATTAATACCATTAGGATCTAAACCATTATTTGGCTCATCTAAAATTACTACCTTAGGATCATGAAGTAATGTTTGTGCTATCCCTAAGCGTTGTTTCATACCATAAGAGTAGCTTGATACTTTATCATTAGATCTGTCTAGCAAATCTACTATTTCTAATACAAAATCAATACGTTCATCCTTAACTTGTGATATTCTAGCTAACATTTCTAAATTTTTTCTAGCTGACAAATATTCATAAAATCTTGGAGACTCAATTAGATAACCAAAATCTTGCTTTAACTCTCTACTATTTTTCTGAATATGCTTACCTTTATAAACTATCTCACCAGTCCAATCATAAATCAATCCTGGTAATATTTTCATAAAAGTAGATTTACCACTACCATTTGCTCCTAAAATTCCAAAAATAGAGTTCTCAGGAATAGAAAATGTCACATCTTTTAATGCTTGAAGAGATCCGTATGATTTTGATATGTTTTTAAATTCTAACAATATTAAGTTTTATTGAAATTCTATAAAATTTCATCAAATTTATTGTATAAAATTAGCAAACAAAAAAGCCTCATTGAAAGAGGCTTTATAATTAATACTACATTAAATTGAATTAATTACTGATTCA
>CAYTPF010000083.1:0-6351 GCA_964439775.1 uncultured bacterium
ATGAAAATTTTGCTGATTATATTTTAAATGAAATCAGTAGAATAAACTTAATATCAAAAGATGAGAATTATTGGTCTTTAAAAGATCATGAAATTACTTTATCAGATAAAATGCAAAATAAACTAAATGTTTTTCAAAGTCATTTAGAAGAGCAAAAATTCATAACCTTAAGTTCAGTTAATTCATTGTCTAATCTGAATATTAATGAAAATGAATTTAAAACAATACTAGATATTTCAATAAATACTGATTTAATTATTAAAATTGAAAGTAATATAATTTTTACTATGAAAACATTTTTAGATATTAAACAAAGTATTATAAATCATTTTTCAAAAACAGATACTATGTCAATCACTGATTTTAAAAATATAGTAAATACATCTAGAAAATATGCTGTTCCTTTATTGGAATATTTTGATAAAATTAAAATAACATATAGAGATGGTAATAATAGAAAATTGGTAAAATAAACCATGAAAGATAATAAAGGTACTACTCCAGTTATGAGGCAATTTTGGGATATTAAAAGGAAATATCCTGATAATATAATATTGTTTAGAATGGGAGATTTTTATGAAACCTTTGATGAAGATGCAAATATATCTTCATCAATCTTAGGTATAACTTTAACTAAAAGATCTAATGGTGCAGCATCCGCAGTTCCATTAGCGGGATTCCCATATCATGCTTTAGAACAATACATTCATAAGTTAACAAAAGCAGGATATAGTGTAGCAATTTGTGAGCAAGTTGAAGACCCTAAAACTGTAAAAGGTATTGTAAAAAGAGAAGTAGTTGAAATTGTAACTCCTGGTACAAGTATATCAGATAAATATTTAAAAAGAAGTGAAAATAATTTTCTATTAAGTATATTTTTAAAAGATAATAATGCTGGTGTTTCTATTTTGGATATTTCAACTGGAGACTTTCTTACTGTAGAAATACAAAAGTATGAATTAAAAAATATTATATTACAGTATGAACCTAAAGAGATACTAGTATCAGATTCACAAGAAAATCAATTAAAACAAATACTAGATTTAAAAAAATATTTTGTATCAAGAGTACAAGATTGGGTTTGGGAATCAGATATAGCTCAAGATGAATTGATTGAATCTTTCAAGGTAAAATCTTTAAAGGGTTTTGGAATTCAAAAAATGAAAAACTCTATAAGTTCTTCTGGAGCATTATTATTTTATTTAAAAAATAAATTATTAAGAAAAACTGATCATATTTCTAAAATAAAAATTTTAAATCAAAATAATAAAATGATGATTGATTCTTCAACTATTAGAAATTTAGAAATTTTTGATTCGATTCAAAATCAAACTCAGGATGGTACTTTAATAAAAATAATAGATAAAACTATAACAGCCTCTGGTAGTCGATTGCTAAAGCAAAGATTAAGACAGCCATTGGTTGATATTAGTAAAATTCAGAATAGATATAAACTTGTAGAAAGCTTTATTAAAAATGAATCAATAAGAAATAATGTTACTAATCATTTGAAAGAAGTGGCTGATATTGAAAGGATTTTATCAAAGATTTCATCTTTAAAATCTAATCCTAGAGATTTAAAACAGTTAGCAATTTCTCTTAATAAAATTGATAAAATAAAAAATAAATTTCATAAATCAACATCTACTTTTATAAAAATATCACAAAAAATTTTAGATTTATCTAATATAGTAAATGAAATTAACAAAATTATTATAGATGAGCCACCAATTACTATTTCAAAGGGCAGATTTGTTAAAAAGGGATTTTCTAAAAAATTAGATGAATATAAAGAAATATCTGATAATGGATCTGAATGGTTAATAAAATATCAAAAAAAACAAAAAGATTTAACTGGTATTAATAGTCTTAAAATTGGATTTAATAAAGTATTTGGATATTATATTGATATTACAAAAACACATAAAGATAAAGTTCCAGAAAATTATATTAGGAAACAAACTTTAACAAACTCAGAGAGGTTTTTTACTGAAGAATTAAAATTATATGAAGAAAAAATATTATCTTCTGAAGAACAAATGATTTCCATAGAAGGTAAAATATTTTCTGATTTATGTGAAATTATTTTGTTAAAGACTTTAGATATTTATAACAATTCTAAAGTTGTAGCTTCAATTGATGTTGGATTATGTGCATCTATAGTTGCGATAAATAATAATTATGTTAAACCAATAATAACTAATAATTCTATAATAAAATTAAAAGATTCTAGACATCCAGTTATTGAAAAATTATTACCTGATGATGATAAGTTTGTTTCAAATGATATTTTAATGTCTCAGGATAAAAAACAAATAGCAATCATTACTGGACCTAATATGGCAGGAAAAAGTACATTCCTTCGTCAAATTGCTTTAATAGTTTTAATGGCACAAATTGGTTTTTATGTGCCTGCTAAAAGTGCAGAACTAGGTATTGTTGATAAATTGTTTTCAAGAGTAGGAGCAAGTGATAATTTAGTTGGAGGTGAGTCGACATTTATGGTAGAAATGAATGAAACAGCTAACATCCTAAACAATGCAACTAATAAAAGTTTAGTAATTTTAGATGAAATAGGTAGAGGTACTTCTACTTATGATGGATTATCAATAGCATGGTCTGTTACTGAGTTTTTACATGATCAAATAAATGTTTCCCCTATTACATTATTTGCTACGCATTATCATGAATTAGTAGAATTGGCAAATGAGCTATCAAAAGCATTTAATTTAACGGTTAAGGTTAAAGAAATGGGTAATGAAGTATTATTTTTAAGAAAAATAATATCTGGAGGTGCAGATAAAAGTTATGGTATCCAAGTTGCAGACATGGCTGGTATCCCAAAAATTGTTGTTAATAGAGCTAATCAAATTTTGAATAATTTATTATTAAAAAATAATAACGAAACTATTGATATCGATGATAAAAATTTACAAACAAACCTATTTGAAGTTGAAAATCAAGAGTTGAAAAATAAATTAATGAAAATTGATGTTAATAACATTACTCCATTACAGGCTTTATCTAAGCTTGAAGAGATTATCAAGGATTTATGATAATGTATAAAACAGCTATTTTTAGTATAGTGTTAGTTTTTAATACACTTTTTTCTATTGAATTTTTAGAAAATGGTGTGGAAGTTTTTTCTGTTAATAGTGATGCTCAAATTGGAGCTATGGGAGGTAATAATCCGGCTCTTATTGGTATTAATGGAAAGATCTTAAACAACCCAGCATTAGGAAATTTAAAAACTAAAGATTTGCTATCATTTACCTATAGAAATCATTTTTCTGGATTAGTCAGTGATCATATCATAACTACAAATATAAATCAAAAATATATTAATAATTTATCATTTGGAATTATATATAGAAGTATAGAAAAAATTCCTAATACATTAGATGCTTTTACTTTTAATGGAAATCAAGTTATTCCAATTGATTATAATCTTATTTCATATTTTAATCATTGGGAGCTTGCATCAATAGTCTCATTAGCATCAAAATTGGCAAGTTATGAAGTTGGTTTGAATATAAAATCAATAATTTATTCAGTATCAAATGAAAAAGCATTTGGACTTGGTTTTGACATAGGTTTAATAAATAATATCAATGAATTTATTAGGTTTGGGATGGTAATGAAAAATTTTCCAATTACTATTGTTAATTGGAGTACTAATAGAAGAGAGATTACAAAACCTCAATTAAGTTTGGGGTTTAATTATTTTAAAAATAAAACAAATTTAGCATCTGGTATAGAATTAAAAAATAGTAGAAAAGTTAATTTTAATGGTGGAGTTAAATATAGTTTTAACAAAGATTTAGGCGTTTTAGTTGGTTATAATAATAAATTTTCTTATTCCTTTGGGATAGAAATAAAAAATCAAATTTTTATTATTAATTATTCTTATATTAGCGGCTCTAGTGAAGTGCCATTTAAATCATCTCATGAGATGACTTTAAGTTTTGATAAAGAAAAAATATATAAATTAGGAGATTATATTAATCCTTAATATTAAATAATTTTATGATTTTAAGTATGACAGGTTTTGGAAAAGGTGAATTTAATAAAAATGATATTAGTGTTGTTACGACATTATCTTCATTAAATAGTAGGTTTTTTGATTGTAAAGTAAAATTACCAAAAAGATTTCAAAGTTTTGAAGAAAAAATTTACTCTAAAGTTAAAGATTTTTGTAAAAGGGGAAGAATTAGCATCCAAGTAGATTTTGATTTAAGTGTTAATACTAATGATAGGATTGAAATCAATGAAGTAAAACTTGATCAATATTTAAATATAATTAAAAAATTAGAAACAAAATATGATTCTATTGGTAAAATGTCTATGGAAGGTATTTTAAGTCTTCCAAGTATATTAGAATTTGATAATTCAGAGATAAACGAAATTATTGAAGATATTTTGTTTAAAAGTTTAAAAATTGGGTTGGAAGATTTAAATAAAATGCGCAAAATTGAGGGTGCGAACTTAGGTGATGATTTAAAGAAACGTATAAAGTTTTTATTGTCATTTTTAAATGAAATTGAATCTGAGTTGAAAAATAGCTTAAAAGATAATTTGAAAAAATATAAAACTAAGCTAAATTCATTAGTCGATGATTATGCTACATTGGATGAAAATAGGCTATTGCAAGAAGTAGTAATTTTATTAGAAAAAAAAGATATTACAGAAGAAATAGTAAGATTAAGAAGTCATTTTGATCTTTTTTTAAATTTTATAAATAATAAAGAACCTATTGGTAAAAAGATGAACTTTTTACATCAAGAAATGCTTCGTGAAGTTAATACTATAGGTTCAAAAACAGATAATATCACGATTAGTCATATTGTAATTAATATGAAAGAAGAGTTAGAAAAAATAAAGGAGCAAGTACAGAATATATTATGAAACAAGGCAAATTAATTATACTTACAGCACCATCTGGAACAGGAAAAACTAGTATTTGTAAAAAATTATTAAGTAAAAATAAAGAATGGGATTTTTCCGTATCTGTTACTACTAGACCAAAAAGAAAAGGTGAGGTAGATGGGAAAGATTATATTTTTATGGACAGTGATAAATTTGAACATCATGTAAAATTTGGTGAATTTATTGAATGGGAATGGGTACATGGATATAAATATGGGACCTTATTTTCAAGTATAGATGAAGCCATGGAAGAAAATAAAACATTAATTTTAGACGTAGATGTAAAAGGTGGTTTATCTATAATTGAAGAATATGAAGAAAATTGTATAACTTTTTTTGTTGAGCCACCAGGAGATAATTTGGCTGAAAAATTAGAAGTTTTAGAAGAAAGGCTAAATTTAAGAGGAAATGAGAACAGTACTTTAGTTAATAGAAGGTTGCAAAGAGTTGCTAAAGAATTAGAATTTAAAGAAAAGTTTCAACATCATATAGTAAATGAAGATTTAAAAGAAGCAACTAATGAAATTGAGTCAATAATTAAGGAGAAAATAAAATGAAATTAGGAACATTACCATTTAGTGATTTATTAGAGGTTTCAGATGATATTTATAAAAACACAATAGTAGCCTCAAAAAGAGCAAGGCAAATTATACAAAAAAGATTTGAAAAACAACAAGCAGAAATTGAGCTGTTTGATGAAGATTATACCCCTGCAATTGCAGCTGAAATAGATATGGACTATGTAGAAAAAGAAAAAGCTATTACTATGTCTGTAGAAGAATTTTTAAATAAAGAGTTAGAATGGAAAAAACAAGAATCTGAAGATAGTCCTATTGATTAATGTCTTCTAAAACAGATTTCTATAGCTCATATTTAATTCAACAAAAAGAATTGTATGGAAATAGTCTGTATATAAATCATATAAGTGATGACATTAGTAATATAATTAATAGTTGTATAAAATGTCATGGCAATCCCAAGTCTGATATAATATTTATAGGATATGATTCTTTTATGAATGAAAGTGAAGATGGAATATCATTCGTTAATAAATCTAATCAATTATTTGAAAAAATATTAGATGCTATTTCATTATCTGTTAATGATATCATTCAGGTGAATTTAATAAAAGTATTTTTTAAAAATGATAAAGTGTATAAAATTGAAGAAAATTTTAGATGTTTAGAACATTTAGATAAATTAATTAAATTTAATGATATAAGGTTAATTGTTGTTTTAGGTCAAGAGACTGCAAATTTCTTATTGAAGAATGAGTTGAGTTTAGATCAGATGAGAAAAAATGAGATAAATTATAAAAATATACATCTTTTAACAACATATCATCCAAGTTCACTACTAATGGATGAAAATTTAAAAAAACAATCTTGGGAAGATTTTAAGAAAATAAAAAAATACTACAATAAT
>CAYTPF010000084.1:0-6341 GCA_964439775.1 uncultured bacterium
TCAATATATATCAGGAATAATAAATGATAATGAAATTACAGTAAAATATTTACATCCTATAGATCAACCTTTACCTCAAATAATTTGTGATTATATTATAAGTGAAAAAAATTATAGTATAAAATATCAAAATGATAAAAATAATTATAATTACACAAAACTAAATAATAGAGAAAATCCAATAATACTTGTTACTGGATATTGGCCTCCAACAAATGAAATGGTTAGACATTTCAGTCAAAATTTAAGTTTAAATCCAAGTGGGTGGGAAGGTCAAAATTGGGAAAATAGTGGATATGATATAGTATCATTTTTCCCTGAATTTGATCCCCCTGATTGCAATAATTGTGGAATAGGTTATGGTGATCTAGAGGTAGATTATCAAAATACATCAGAAGATTTCTGGCCAATTGTTAATAATATTAAACCTTTAGGTATAATAACTTTTAGTAGAGGTTTTAATAATATGAGTTGGGAGTTAGAAATGAATACTTATAATAGAGCTAATTGGATTAATGATTATTTACTTCCTTATTTACCTATACCAAACCCACCAGATGAACAAAATCCTATAAATTATCACAGAGAAACAGCATTGCCGGTTTTGCAGATTAGAGATGCAATTAATACTTTAAATATTGGTTTAGATGCATATATTGATTATGAAGGACATGCAGGTGCATTTTTATCAGAATTTATGGGTTTTCATGGTATATGGTATAAAGATTTACATCAATATAATGATATAGATCCATGCTTTTCAGCTGGACATATTCATGTAGGATCACAGGTACCTATTGATATTGCCAAACAGGGTACGGAAGAATCTATTAGAGTATTAATAAACTATTTAAATCAATTTATCTATACACTTGGAGATTTAAATTCAGATGAATTAGTAGATATATTAGATATTATATTAATTGTTAATTCAATTTTAGGCACAATCGATTTATCCCCACTTCAATTTTTAGCAGCAGATCTTAATGAAAATGGCTTAATTAATGTATTAGATATTATACAATTAGTTAACTTGATTTTAGAATCTTAATAATTTTATAAAATATTTATTTATGAGGGTATGAATTTGTTTCTTTTATGGAAGAAACCCCCCTCATGGCCGTGAGGGGGGCTCAAATACCCCGTAATTATTATAGGAGGAGTGCGGATTTAATTAACGGGGATGCAGAGATTTTTTCCGCGGCAATAAAATGGAATAATAATATTAAGGTAATAGAAATTTGGAAAAATTTCTATTTAAATATTATTTTTTAGAGAATAATTAATTTGAAAATTTAAATTAATTATTATACTTAATCTCTCCCTTACTACCTTGACTCACACAAATTCGTGATATCCTCCGTTCAAATGTAAACCTATACTAGCAGATAACACAAATAGTATTATTTGAGATTAAATATTTTTAATTAATTAAGGATAAGATTAACTAATAAAACTACATCTAGAATATTTAATAGTTCATCAGAATTTAAATCACCCAAATTAAATTGAGAATCTGTAAAATCTCCAGGGTTTAATACTTCGCCAACTAACAAAACTATATCTAAAATATTTATAATATCATCGAAGTTCACATCCCCAGATTGATATGAATTTAAATTTATATTTTGGCAAGAGCCAGTATTTACTGGATAAGGAAGTCCTTCTTGATTTGAAAAAATTGGTTCTTCTATACAAATGTATGTTTGGTCGCAATTATTACAATTTTCAGTTAATGAATATTCTAATTTAGTTAGTAGTGAATTGTTTGGTGAAATCACTTGGCCTGTTAATGAAAAAGCAATCACAGTTCCATTTTCTGAAGTAGAAATTAAAAAATCTTGATTTTCAGTACTACCCCCATATGCACCAGTAATATTGATATAATCAGGTAGATCTAAAATATTAAATTGATATCCTGAAACATTATCTGGATTATTTAACATGATATCAATATAATCACTACTAATTTCACCAAAATATACTTCTAGTTCTCCAAGAGGTTCAGTTATTGTAAAATAAGAATCACTATAATCATATACAGTATTATCTGATATACTAGTTATTTTAATTTTATATTGATTGCTCTCTTCAAGTAATGCAGATGAACTCCAATTGAAAGAGCCATCACTCGAAGTAGAAGTTGTAATATCTTCAATAAAATAGCCCTCTTTATATAATTTTAAAGATACATTTTCAGATATATCATCAACCCATTGTATTTGAAAATTTGTGCCAGCTAAAATTGATTCTCCACCATTTGGAGAGATTATAGTTAATTCAGGTTCTCCACCACTACCATCTCTTGTTCCATCTATATAACTTTCTCCAGTATTATTTGGATCTAAATAATCATCTATATAATTCCAAGCACTAGAAAATTTTGCATATCCATGATAATAACTTTGACTACAATAACAATCAGGACTTGGACTACAGTAATTAGTCATTATATAACTAGCCATCCCACGTACTCTTTTATTAGAATCAAAAAATGGTGAACCAGAAGATCCAGGAATAACTCTACCTTCATCATAAGCAAATACCCATTCATTACCACTGCTATACATACCGTATGCATCATAGGATATTTTTTTAATTCCTCCATCAGGATGATGAATCCCAACAACATTGTTACCTGGACTTTGCGTACTTTTATTCCAACCAGCATAATATACATTGTAGTTATTAGGTATATTGTTATTTAATCTTATTAATGCATAGTCATTATTATTAAAATTACCAATTGCAAGATTTTGTGTTCCTGACATAGAATTATAACTTCCTGAATTATTTCCATTGCAAGTATTAGATTGATAATCAAAATATACTGTGCTACTTCCTCCACCATTACAATGAGCCGCATATAGTAAATATGGAGTGAGATCAAAATTTGTATTATTTACTATCGCACCAGAGCAGGATCCACCATTACTAGTAACTAAAACTACTGAATCAATTTGATCTTCCCAATCATTACCAGATGAACAGGCAACGTTATCATTGCAATCCTCTCGACTAGAACTATCATTTTGATGAAAATTCATTAAATCATAAAAATCATGAATTATTGATTTTAATTGAAGTTTTACATTAATTATTTCATTATTTGGAATTGTCAATTCAATTATAGTTTTATCACCTTTAACAAGCGCAGTAGCTAAATCACCTGTTGGACTATTATTCTTTGAATTAAATGATCCTATGAACATAGAATGATCATGATTATATATGAACATTTTTGAATTTTGTGATAATTTGAATTCATCAAATACTAGAGAAATAGCTTTCGCATTTTTAGATTCAAATCCTAAATAAAATGTTGTTTCATTTTTCGATATAATTTTTGTTGACTGATTTAGAATATTGATATCTAAACCATATTCATCACCATATTTCAAAACCATAGGATGTAAATTGTTATTAATTTTTTTTAGATTATATGTGTTTAAAAAATTAATATCTTTCCAATCAAGTTTATATTTTGGTTCACCACCATATTGGATCTGTGAAATTCCAATTGTAAATGTTAATATTAATAATAAAATTTTTCTCATGATCTCAATTCCTTAATTAATTGATTTAATTAAAAACTATTATATTTATTATGATTAATAAAAATTATTTTATGTTAATAATTGTTACTACTATAAAATGTGAGTTATTTCACACTAACCCAAGGATTATTTTTAATATAAAATCTCCATGGTTTATTTGAATCTTCTTTTGCATATTCTAATCTAATTCGTTTAGTTTCTATTATATTAGAATTTGAAATTGATATTCTTCTATCTTCTAACCATATTTTTGATTTAACCAAACAACATTCATTATCATTTATATTAATATTTAATGCTTGTGAAAGTTTGGCTGGACCATTTGTAAGATTGTATTTATTAGATTTAATTTGTCTTCTTTTAATAATTTTATCAATTCCTTTTTTAGGCTCTATTGCCCTTATTAAGATTGAATGAGGGTGTTTTTCTGTATTTGTCACAATATTAAATAAGTGGTGAATACCATAGCATAAATATATATATGCAATTCCACCGTTTTTATACATTGTAATAGTTCTTTTAGTTTTTTTATTTTTATAAGCATGAGATGCTTTATCATGCATACCTAAATATGCTTCTGTTTCAACAATCATTCCACCTGTTACTATTCCATTGGACTTTGTAAAAATAAATTTACCTAATAGTTCTTTACTTATTTGAACAACATCATCTCTTAAATAAAAATCTAGGTCTAGTTTTTTATATAGCATTTTTTTAAAATTTTATGAAATTAAAGAATTAAATTGAGAACTTTTAGATATTTTTTTCTGTATTTTGATTCTTGAAAATATTATAATCTAATGAATATTTTCCTCCACCCATTAGAAATAATGATAGGAATATAATCGATGATTCAATTGCATGAGATGCACTCATAATACCATCAGAGATATGTGTCATTGTTGCTACAAACATTGTTATAAACAGCAATAATGAGAAAAAGCGTGTAAATAAGCCTAATATAATGTGAATACCGCCAAAAAACTCTGAAAATGCTGCCATAAATCCCCAAAACATAGGTAGAAAATTTATTCCTAAAGAATGCATACCATATTCACCTAATTTAAACCACTTTTCTGGTCCTCCAATAAATTTTGGCCATCCGTGAAGTATAAACATAAATCCAATACCTAATCTTAAAATTAAAATTGCTGTGTTTTTATAATACATTATTTACCTTTCATTAATAATGATTCAATTAATGAAACGAAAACGGAACTACCTATTAATAATGCTTTTTCATCTATATCAAAATGTGAGCAGTGATGTGGAACGCTCATTTCTTTTTTATGTTTAGGTAAAGAGCCAACAAAAAAGAAGCAAGAGGGTATTTTTTGACCATAATAACTGAAATCTTCACCTCCCATAGATAAATATGGTTTACCAGCACCTTTGTTTACTATTTTTTTTGCAGTATTAAGTAGATTTGTAGTGCATTTGGAATTATTAATTGTAGGTGGATAACCATCTTCATAATCAAAGTTGATTTGAGCATTAAATAATTTTTCAGTTCCAATAATAATATCCTTCATTCTTGATTTGATTAATAGTCTATTTTTTTCAGTATATGATCGAGTAGTTCCTTCTAATATTACTTGATCAGCAATAATATTAAAATTATGTCCACCTTTAATTTTACCTATTGATACAACAGTACTATCTAATGGGTTTGTATTTCTACTTACTATTGTTTGCAATGATTGTATTAAATGAGAGGCTACAATAATTGAATCTACACAACCTTGTGGTGCAGCACCATGCCCACCCTTTCCATTTATAGTTATTTTAAACATATCAGCTGCAGCCATAATAGGTCCTGATTGAACTCCAATTGTACCATATTCTTGATAATTCCAAAGATGTGCCCCATAAATTTCATCTACATTATTTAAGCATCCATCTTTTATCATATAGCGTGCACCTCCTCTGCCTTCTTCGGCGGGTTGGAAAATAAAACGAACAGAACCATTAATTTTATTTTTCATTTTAGATAAAACTTCAGCAGCACCTAGTAGCATAGCAATATGTCCATCATGTCCACATGCATGCATAACTCCATCATTTATAGATTTATATTCTAAATTTCCAGTTTCTTGAATAGGTAGGGCATCCATATCTGCCCTTAATGCAATACAGGGTCCATCAGATCCTATAAGATCTCCTATAACACCAGTTTTACCTATGCCTTTTGTTACTTTTATATTAAGTGAGTCTAATTTTTTTGCTATTAAATCAGCTGTTCTATATTCTTTGAATGATAGTTCGGGATGTTTATGAATATCACGACGGATATTAATAATAGTTTTCTCTATTTTAGTTATTTCAGGATGAAAATTAATCATAAATATGTTTGTTTAAGATAATATGAAGTCTATAATCATTACAATATCAAGAATATTAACTAACCCATCATTATTTAAATCAGCTGACTGATTATTACTTTCATCTAATATAATATCAACAACTAAAATAACATCAATAATGTTAACAACACTATCATTATTAATATCTCCTAATAGATTACTATTGTTTATTAAAAAAGATAGTTCTTTTTTTGAATATTCATGATACACGGGCCAAATTGAAAAATTAATGTAACTTTCATTTATATTTGAGTCTTGAGTTTGAAATCCAAATTCTAAATTAGAATATGGCTCTACAGTAAATTCTCCTTCTTGATTATTAAACATTCCATTAGTATCAGTAATAATATAATGATATATTTGATTATAGCCACTTTTATTATACAAATTAAAGTTAAGTGAATTATTTACAAGTTCAATG
>CAYTPF010000085.1:0-6333 GCA_964439775.1 uncultured bacterium
TGCACCAAATGATTACCTAATTCATCTTTTAAAGATTTGGGATACTGTACATGAAAATTATTATTCTGGATTAACAAACAAGATTCAAATTATATGCGAAGCATATGCTAATGGTATAAATAGATATTGTGAAAAAAATCCAGATAAAATTTTAGGAAAATTATATCCAGTTAAAGGTAAAGATATAATTGCAGGTTTTGTATATAGAACACCTTTGATGTATGAATTAGATTGGTATATAAAAAAAATATTAACAGATGATAAACAGCCTGACTTTAGTCATAATTTTAATAAAAATAATTCTTTATTACCAATGTATGGTTCTAATGTTTTTGCGGTTGGACCAAATAGATCATCTGATGGGCATACAAGAATAGCGATTAATTCTCATCAACCATGGAGTGGACCAGTAGCATGGTATGAGGCTCATTTAAATAGTAAAGAAGGTTTAGATGTAACGGGTGGACTATTCCCTGGTTCTCCAGTTATCTTTAAAGGTCATAACCAAAATATAGCGTGGTCTCATACTGTAAATGACCCAGATTTAGTTGATGTATATAAATTAGTTATTAATAGTGAAGATGAAAATCAATATTTATTAGATGGAGAATGGGTGAATTTTGAGGATTTTATTGCACCTATAAAAGTTAAGTTGTGGGGTCCATTTAGTTGGACTTTTAATAGGCAAGTATTATGGTCAAAACATGGTCCTGTTTTGAAAACTAATCATGGACATTATGCAATTAGATTTTCTGGATATAATTTGGTTGGGCAGCTGGAACAATGGTACAATATGAATAAATCTAATTCTCTTGTTGAATTTCAAGATGCTATGAAAATGATGCAAATTCCAATGTTTAACACATTATATGCAGATAAGGAAGGAAATTTATTTTACATATATAATGGACTTATTCCTAAAAGAATTGATGGCTATGATTGGGATGAAATTGTACCAGGCGATCAATCTGAATTAATATGGAATGAATATTATAGTTATATGGATCTTCCTCAGCTAGTTAATCCAAAATCAGGATTCCTGCAAAATTGCAATAGTACTCCTTATTTAGCGAGTTTAAATAAAGATAATATAAAAAAAATATTACCAAATAATACTGGTATCGAAGAATTTCAAACAAATAGAGCATTGAGAGCTATTGAGTTATTTGGGAGCGATAGCTCAATTACAAAAGAAGAATTTTATAAATATAAATATGATACATATTATTCAAATGAATCAGTAATGAACTATGCAAGAAATTCCTTTTTGAATGAAGTTAGTACTGATGATCCATTATTATTAAGAGGTGTTGAGATTATTAAAGAATGGGACTTAGGTAATCAAAAAACAAATAGGAATGCAGCAATAGCTCATTTAACATTTAAAATAAAGTATGCAATGGAAAATTATACATATAATCATGAAGATGTTATGAAAAGATTTAAGTTTGGAATAGATTTTTTAATGGAAGAATTTGGTAGGATTGATATAGAATTAGGTCAGTTACAAAGATTGAAAAGGGGAAAGGTCGATTTGCCTCTAGATGGAGCTCCTGATGCATTAAGGGCAATTTATTCAAAAATGGAAAATAATAGAAAAATTGCTACCAATGGTGATTGTTTTTTTCAAATTGTAGATTGGGATGAGAATGGAAATGTAAATTCTGAGAGCATTCATCAATATGGGTCAGCTACATTAGATTCCAACTCGATTCATTTTTCTGATCAATCTATATTATTTAGTAATAAAAAAATGAAACCTGTTTGGATGGATTTAGATACTATAAAAAATAATTTAGTTAGATCATATTCACCATAAAAATAAAAGAGGGCTTTAAATTAATAAAGCCCTCTTAATTAGTTGGGTAGATGTAGAGTCATCTTGCCCGTTTGACTTGAAGCCCTCTTTATTTTACCTCTAGCAAAATTAAAAAAGTCCTCCAGAGGTACAATTATGGCTTCGTTTGTCGATATCCAATTGATTACCTCCTTCCATGTTAATTGTTATTAAAAAACTTACTATTAATATAATGTATTATATTTTATAAAGTTCCATAGTTTAACTAATTATTTTAAATGTTCAGATAAAAATTCACTCATTGCTTTGTAAAAATCAAATCTATTTTTTTCATTGTAAAAGCCATGCCCTTCATCATCTTTTACCATGTATGGAACATCAATTCCTTTTTCTTTTAATGCATTGACAATTTGATCTGATTCAGATTTTTTTACTCTTGGATCATTTGCTCCTTGTGCAATAAATAGTGGCACTTTAATTTTATCAACATGTAAAAGTGGTGATGATGATGCGAGTAGCTCTTTATCATTTTCTGGATGTCCAACCATTTCATACATCATTTCTCTATACAGTTCCCAATAGGGAGGCATACTTTCCATAAATGTAAATAAGCTTGAAACTCCTACATAGTCTACACCACATGCATATAAATCAGGAGTAAAAGTCAATCCTGCAAGCGTTGCGTATCCTCCATAAGATGCACCATAAATTGCAATTCGTTCTGGGTCAGCGATTCCTTCATTGATTAACCATTCAACTCCATCAGTGATATCATCCTGCATTGTTTTTCCCCATTGTTTAAAACTTTTTTCCCAAAAATCTCTTCCATATCCGGTACTACCTCTAAAATTCATTTGAAAGACAGCATATCCATTATTTGCAAGATATTGAATTTCAGGGTTAAAGCCCCATCTATCTCGAGCCCAAGGACCACCATGCGGATTAACAACAACAGGTAAGTTTTTTCCATTACTTCCTTTTGGAATAGTTAAATAACCATTGATTTTCAATCCATCTCTACTAGTGTATGATATTGACTTCATATTTGACATATGATCAGGATTTAGCCATGGATTCAAGTCTGCTAATAGAGTTAGGTCATCATTTTCAATATCATAATAGTAATATGTGCCTCTAGATACATCACTAAATGCAACAACAATTGCTTTGGTTTCATCTTTGCTCATATCAGATATTGCTACTTCAACATTTGTTAATTTGGACTCTAATTTTTTTTGCAAGTTTTCACGCCATTCATCTAAAAAGTGAAGTTGTCTTTTATCTGTGTAATAGCTTACACCTGTTAAAACTTTACGATTAATTGAACGTAATAGACCTGATACGTCTACTTCATCATGTTCAAAAATGAGTTCTGTTTCTTTTGCTGTTTCTAAATCAAATTTATATATAGCACTTTTATCTCTACCTCTATTTGACGAAACATACAAATTTTTATTATCAAATGTGAAAAATAAAGGTGAAACAGATACTTTAAAATTTGTTGTTAATATAGGTTTGAATTCTTCTTTTTCAGTAACTCTGTATAAAATACTTGAATTTACTCCATCAGAAGTCATTGCAATTCTAAGTTTACCTTCATTATCTGTCATCCAACCCATTATGTTGCCTGGGTTTTCTGCAATTAGGGTAAGTTCTCCTGAATTAACATTTAATCTATATACATCATGAATTCTAGGATTTCGATTATTAATACTAATAATCATGTGGTTAGGATCATCTTCTAGATCATCTGTTATCCTAGCTTGGATATTATCAAAAGGTGTTAAATCAATATCATTTGATCCATCGATATCAACAGCATAAATATGGATATTTTCATCGCCACCTTTATCTTGAATGTATGCTATCCTATTATCATTTAACCAAAAATAACCATATAAACTTCTTTTAGATGCACTAGTTATTCTAACACCATTTTCTTGCCCCAAATCTTTAATGTATACATTCATCATTCTATTACCATCATCCCAAGGTTTCATGTAGGCTATTTTTTTACCATTTGGTGATAGTTGAAATGATGATTTTTCAGGGTTTCTGAAAAAATCTTCTAAAGGTATTTTGGGAATATTCAATGTACAGCCTCCTAATAAAATAAATAATAAAATATAGATATTTTTTTTCATTAATAATTTGCTCCTGATATTTGATAATAAAACACATTAATATTACTGAATATTATTAATTAAGTATATACTTTAATGTATTATTTTATACTATAATCAACAGTAATTAAAAAATATTAATAAAATGAGAAAGAAAATATATGAGATAATATTTGAATCTGATACCCGGATGGGTAAAGGTTTTGATTTAGTCCTAATCATTTCTATTCTATTAAGTGTTTTAGTAGTTTTTATAGATAGTGTTCAACATTATAATAATCTATTTTCTAAACAATTATATTTCCTTGAGTGGTTTTTTACAATTTTATTTACAATTGAATATATTCTTAGAATTTACTGTATAAAAAAACCGTTTATGTATATGAAAAGTTTTTTTGGTATTATTGATTTATTATCAATTATACCGACTTATATTAGTATCTTTTTCCCAGTTAGTAGATACTTAAGTGTAATTAGGATTTTAAGAGTTTTAAGAATTTTTAGAATATTAAAACTAATTAATTATATTAGTGAAACCAACCATTTGATGAAAGCTCTTTCAGCTTCAAGAAGGAAAATTACAGTTTTCCTATTTTTTATACTAGCAATGGTTACAATTTTTGGCTCTATTATGTATTTAATTGAGGGTGGAAAAAATGGTTTTACGAGTATCCCAAGAAGCATTTATTGGGCAATCGTAACAATTACGACTGTTGGTTATGGAGATATTTCACCAAAAACTGAGCTAGGTCAGATTTTGGCATCATTTGCGATGATACTTGGATATGCTACTATTGCAGTACCAACAGGAATAATCTCTGCAGAATATTCAAATATGTCTAATAATATTTCTAATAAGGTATGCTCAGGTTGTGGAAATGAACAACATTCATTTGATGCTGAATTTTGTAATAGGTGTGGCACTAAACTAGATAGTTAAGATTTGTATTTTTTATTTTTTTTAGTTTCATCATTATTAGCATTAGACAATAAAGATAATACTATAAATTCAATTTCTATTAATGGTAATGAAAAAACAAAAGAATATATAATAAGACGTGAAATATGGCATAATTTAAACAACTCTAAATTAGATTCTACCATTCTTCAAAATGATTTAAACAGATTATATAATTTGGGGATTTTTTCTAATGTAGAAATATTTGTTGAAGATAGTATTTACATTATAAATGTTGTTGAGGCTTTTAACGTATACCCTATACCATTGATTGAGTACAATGAGACAAAAAATGAGTTAAGTTATGGTCCGGCAATTGCTCATTCAAATTTTTTGGGGAAGAATCAAAAATTTTTTTTAGGTAGCTTTTTACGGGGTGATACTGGATATATATTAGGATATTATAATCCATGGATTTATGGCAATAAAATAAATTTAGGATTTCTTGCATTAGATTTAAATCCTCAAAATATTTTTTATGATTATAATTATAATTTTTTGTTAAATAAGTTATCTTCTGGATTTACATTGAATGAAATTATTAGATATAATTATGAAATTGGATATATGCAGATTGATATCCCTCAATTATCAAGTGATCATTTATTTTTTAGTGAGATAAATTCTAAAGAATTAAAATATGATTATATTTATTTAAAATTGAATTTTCAATATGATGAAAGAGATATCTACATTGATCCAACTAATGGAAGTTTGATAGATGTATCATTAGAACATTATTATGATATAAATGAAATTAATAATATTTGGTCATTATCATTGAGCTATAAAAAGTTTTTTTCAATAGATATGTATACAGACCCAGTTTTTTCATATAGATTCAAAAGTATAACCAAGTTCCCTGATTTTGATAAGCTTCCATTATTATCGTATGAATACTTAGGCGGAGAAGGTAATGTGCGTGGTTATTCATCATTGCCGGATAAAATTCCAAATAAAATTAATACATTGATAGAGAGTTCAAACCTATATGTGGTATCGCTTGAATTTCAAAATACACTTATTAAAAGAAGAAATTTTGGGAAAATTGAATTTGGATTGGATGCATTAGCTTTCTTTGATATTGGTACAAGTAGTAAAATTTTTGATAAAATAGATTTTCAGTCAAATATTGTTGGATATGGTATAGGATTGAAGTTCTTTGCTTCATCGGTAGGACCCATTACTATTTCTATTGGATTTAATCCTTATGGTCAAAGATTCCTGCATTTGATGGATTCTCAGTAAATTTCAATAAAATTCATATAAACGCTCAAAACGCTCAAAACGCTCAAAAAAATATTGACTTTAATATATATTGTATTTGTAAATTATAAAACGCGCATATCGTGCAATATTGATGAAGTTGAATTTGTTGTAAATTGGTTTTGAAAAGTTGTTTTTTTAGAAGAAAGATTTGAATTGAAAGATATTTCCTCCTCAAAACTTCCTGA
>CAYTPF010000086.1:0-6301 GCA_964439775.1 uncultured bacterium
AAGTTTTGATGAAATGTCGTTAATGGATATTTTATGTTAAAATCACCATTTAATTGATTGGAAAAATTAGATAGCTTTCCAGTAATCAGACTATCACCCACCTCACCAACAAGTATCTTGCACTTATTATAAATTTTATCTTGACCGCCTAAAAATGCAAGGTCCTGAAGCTCCATAATATTAAATTCCAATCTATTAATTTCTTCAAAATATTTTAATAAATCTTCTATTTCCAATTTGCTTTTTATATCATTTGAGTTAATCTGCCTTCTTAAATTCCTTCTAAATTGAAAATTCTCAGCACTACTTTCATCATTAGGAAGATAATCAACTATACTTTCAATTCGACCAGCACTTTCCATATTTTTTACTCTTTCTGTTAATGACCTCATACTATCCAAGGATGTAGAAGTCATCATAACAAAATCAGATGCCATATCAAAAGATTTCATCATTTTTTCTTGATATATTACTGATTTTAAACCTACCGGCTCTAGGTTTAGAATATTATAATCAAATTGTAACATTCTTGCATTATAGAGCATATAAAGAGTTATAATAATTACTAATGGAGCAAAAAATATTTTTTTATCAGAAACATTATAAGCCAAAGAACCTAAAAATTTATAACTAGTATCTATTTTATTATGACTAACTTTCATTTTAGTCAGAATTTTTTCTCTCAAGATAAGTAAAACTGGCAAAACAGTTATCGTTGATATCATAGTAACAACAATACCTACACCAGCTACTATACCCATATCAGACATACCTCTATTATTAGATATGATCATTGTAAAAAATGCCATGCTTGTTGTTAAGGCACCTGTAGATATACCAGGTCCACTTTTTAATAGTGATGCATTCAGAGCATCCATGCTATTCAAACCTTTGTTCCTAAACTCTGTAAATGTTGAAATAATATGAATACTAAAATCAATAGCTAATCCAATTAGTATTATTGAAATACCTGATGTTAACATTGTTAAATGTTCTACTAAAAATGAAACTATCCCAAGTGCCCATACAATTCCAATCACAACAGTTATGATAGATAATGTAGGCCCAGACCACATTTTAAATGCAATAACAAATAATACAAATATACTAATTAGAGCTAATAGGGTCATTAAAAATGAATCATTTTTAAGAGCTTCCATTTCATCTCGCTGTAATACCATAGTACCAGTCAATCCAGTATCTATATTAAAATCTTTAGCTTCTGAAATAATCAAATCATCAATACGATTAACAGCATCTATTACTAAATAAATATCATCAAACATATTAAACTTTGGCTCTATCATTAAAAGTAACATATCTTTGTTAATGTTTAAAATATATTCTTCTCCAATAGTAATTGCATCTACTGCTTTTAGACCATCACCTTTTTTATATCCACTATCTATTACTTGTTTCTGAATAGTTATGAATTTCTCAATTCCATCTAAAAATCTAACAGCTGATCTTTCTTTATCTTTATTTTCAATTTCATCATTATCAATAAACTCTTTTTCAAAAGAATCATTTAAATTTGATAAAAATGGAATAAGGTTAGGATTAGAATAAAGGCTATTAAAACTTTGGATTTCTGAGTTTGAAAACAACTTTAAACTATGATCAATTATAAATTGCTTAGGGATTTTATCATCAACCCTATCTACTATTTTATCCATTTCAAGCAATCTTGGTTTAATGTAAGCACTAAAATCTTTAAGAACTTGCTCTTCACCTTCTAAAACTAAAATGATATTAGAAGAATTATTAAATTCTTTCATAATCAATTCAAAATTTGAAGCTCTTTTATCGCCTGTTGGCAAAACTTCAGTTACACTGGTTGAAACCTTTAATCCAGATGCATAATAACCCAAAAATATCGTAATCAAAGTTACAGACAATAATGAAGCCCAAGTATATTGGACAGATAGTTTAGAAATAATTTTAAATATTTTAGATCTTATTGACATACGTTAAAAATAAATATTCATTCTTAGTTTGCACCCGTAATCGTTTATTCCATATTCGGTATTATAATTGCCATTAAATAAGTATAGCATAAATACAATATCAACATCATCTAAATAATTATAATCAATTTGAGGAAATATAATCCTACTTTCATCAGTATGATTAAAAATACCTTGGATAGACAATCTGATGTTATCATCCATGTATATACCAATACTTGAAAATGAATAATCTATTCCTATCGAATTAATATTACCGTAGATTAAATCCATAAAAATATGATCAGGATATTCATTTTTATATGAGTAATTTAAATCTTGATGATATCTTTCGTACATCATATATATACCATTATTAAATGTATAGTCAAAGCCAATCAACCAATCACTTCTTTTAGAATTTATATAATTATACCATTCAGACCATACACCTATATTAAATAGTGCACCAGATTGAGAATAACCTACAGCATTTTCAAATTTTGAATGTAATTGATTATCATTATAGTAATCATTTAAAAATCTAGATAAATAAAATCTAAAAGATTGACCAGTAAATGAAAATCCCATTGAAGAAAAAAATGAAATACTTTCCCCTTCTTTATTTGGAAGCAAAACAACATCATAATCCCGTTCACTAGAATAAAATTTCATCCTAATAGATGAAATCCCTTCAATTTCATATGTGGGATCAATACTATTTTTAAATGAAATATTATTAACTGGATTCCATATATATCCAGAACCATAATACAAGGATTGTTTTCCTAACAAAATTTTAAAATTGTTTTTTTTATATGTTACATACAATTGATCTAAAAATAATCTATCATTAATTAAAATGGGGTCAATTTCATCAAATGCATTATTATTTGTTTTAGGTATAACTTCCATTAAAGTAAATATTTGCTTACCAAAATTATTTATTCCAATAATTGATGAATTTATAAATATATCATTAGCAATAGAATTATTTATATTTAACCTTACTTTACTATACCCAAGATAATATGAATTATAACTCTTTAACGCATCAATATTTGTTTCTATGTAACCACTGTAATCATATGGAAAAATACATGATATAAATATAGCTAAGTATATTTTCTTCATTACCTGCTCATCATATTTTCATTAAAAATATTTTTATTAATATCAATATTAAAACTCATATTTTCTATAATCATATGTGTTTCTGCATTTGTCCTATTATTTTTCATAATCATTACCTTAGAATATATATAATCTCCATTTTTTTCGATATCATTTAAAAATAATGTTTTTTCATTAAAATCATCTTTATAGTATGATATTTTAGTAGGATAATATGTTTCTCTATCAGCATTTATAACTATCTTACTAAAATCTGAATCAATACCACTTTTTAACATTAGTTTAAGCTTTAAATCATCACTTTCCTCTAAAACAATATTATAATCAATAAACCAAGAATCATTTCTTCCTAAATCTTGAAATGTAAATTCACTATTTTGCATACCTTGCTTTGTTTGATGTGAAGCTAACTTTCTAACTCTTTTAGTTCTATTAAAATAAGCCCATATATCTTTACCGTCATTTTTTATTAAAAAAGAATTATTTTTCACTTTTTTAGGATATATATATTTTACATACTGTGCATTTTCAACATTATCCGAATAATATTCATATTTAAAAGTTCTATCATTTTTATTTGGATGTATATTTATTTGGAGCATTTCAACTTTTACGCTTCTTGGGGCAAGCTTATTAACAATAGAGTCTAGGATAGCATATGATAGGTCAATAGAGTTTGTATAAACTAAATTAATTAATACGATAAAATAAAACCTTCTCATATTAAAATATTAATGCTAAATTTTTATTAATATCAATTAAAATTTATATTAAACAAAATGAAATATATTATATCTATAGATGCAGGCACTACAGGAATAACTCTATTATTGATTGATAATTCTCTAAATATTATTGATAAAGAATATTCTGAATTTAATCAAATATATCCAAATCCTGGTTGGGTAGAGCATGATCCCGATGAAATCTGGCAAACTACATTAAAATTATTATTAAGATTAATAACTAAGCATTCTGAAAAAACTATCACATGTATAGGAATAACAAATCAAAGAGAAACAACTGTATTGTGGAATAAAATTACAAGCAAACCATTATACAATGCTATCGTTTGGCAAGATAGGCGAACAAAGAATATATGTAACAATTTAATTTCTGAAGGATATTCTTCAACTTTTAAAAATAAAACAGGCCTAGTTATTGACAGCTATTTTTCTGCAACTAAGATTAAATGGATATTAAATCATGCTAATGATATACCACCTAATGATCAAATTCTATTTGGAACCATTGATACATGGCTAATTTGGAAGCTGACTAACAGGAAAGAACACAAAACAGATTTTACTAATGCATCAAGAACATTAATTTTCAATATAGATGATAAATGTTGGGATGAAGAACTACTTAATTTGCTAAATATTCCGAAGTCTATACTTCCAGAAGTTTGTAATTCTAGTCATATTTTTGGATATACTGATAAAAAGATTTTAAGTACAAAAATTCCCATTTCTGGAGTTGCCGGGGATCAACAATCAGCATTATTTGGTCAAATGGGTTTCAATAAAGGTGATATAAAAACAACCTATGGTACTGGATGTTTTATGCTTTTAAACACTGGCTCTGATCGTATAAATTCAAAACATGGTTCATTAACTACTTTAGCATGCGATTTTAGTGGTAATCCTATATATGCATTAGAAGGATCAGTTTTTATTGGTGGCGCTGTAATACAATGGATTAGAGATGAATTAGGACTTATTAAAAATGCAAAAGACTCAGAAAATATTGCATTGTCAATCAATGATACAAATGGAGTATATATAGTACCAGCATTTACTGGTCTAGGTGCACCCTATTGGGATATGGAAGCAAGGGGATTGATATCAGGTTTAACAAGGGGTTCTAATAAAAATCATATTATTAGAGCTTCGTTAGAAAGCATAGCCTATCAGGTTTATGATTTAATCGAATCATTAAAAAAAGATATTGATATTGATATTGATAATATGAGGGTTGATGGTGGTGCATCAAATAATAATTTTTTGATGCAATTTCAATCTGATATTTTAAATATTAATATAACAAGACCTAAAAACATTGAAACAACTGCTTTAGGGGCAGCTATACTTGCAGGATTAAAATTAACAATTTGGAAAGATAAAGATGATCTATTAGAACAATGTAATATAGATAAGATTTTCAAACCTGATATAGATAAAATTATACGTTCTAACCATATTAAAGGTTGGAAAAAAGCAATACAAAAAACAAAAGAGTCATAAAATGGAAACTATTTTTCAATATACATCAATTTTTATTTTTATAATTATCTGTTTAGTAATAGTTATTCCACCTTTAATTTTATTTTATTTGTATTTTATTGATAAAAACCAAAAGCAACATGCTGTATTACGGAATTATCCTATTTTAGGCAGAATTAGATATATCCTAGAACAAATAGGTCCAGAGCTACGGCAATATATGTTCAATCCAGATGATTCAGGAAAACCATTTTCAAGGAACGACTTTACAAATATTGTAATATCAGGAAAATATCTAAAAACTCTTATATCATATGGTTCAAAGCGTGATTTTGAAAAATCAGGATGGTATATTAGAAATGCATTTTTACCTACACTATCAGAAGATATGGAAACAAATATACATCCTAAAATTAAAACAAAACGATATAGAATTGATCATGAAGGTTTATTTAATAGAAAAGAATCTATAGAATCGATTTATGTTAGTCCATGGACTTTATCTGATAAATATTCATTTAATATTGGAGAAGGTGACATAAGTAATCCTTGGAAAGTATCTGGGCTAATGGGTATGAGCGCAATGAGCTATGGAGCTTTAGGTGAAAATGCTATTTCATCAATATCAAATGGCCTTGGTATGGCTACAGGATCTTGGTTAAATACTGGCGAAGGAGGATTGGCACCATGTCATCAAGTTGGAAAATCCGATATAATAATGCAAATTGGTCCTGGTCTTTTTGGTGTTAGAGATATTAAAGGAAATTGGGATTGGGATAAATTCGTTGAAAAATCAAGGAACCCATTAGTTAAAGGTTTCGAACTTAAATTGCATCAAGGTGCAAAAATTAGAGGAGGACATGTTGAAGGTTCAAAAGTAACTAAATCCATTGCTGAAATTAGAGGTGTTGAAGCTGGAAAAAACATTGATAGTCCTAATAGATTTAAATTTTTAACTGATATCCCTACTTTACTTAATTGGATTAAACGGATGAA
>CAYTPF010000087.1:0-6226 GCA_964439775.1 uncultured bacterium
TTTATACCAGATCTAATTTTTCGAAACTAATAAATGTTACAATAAAAAATGCTACCCCTAAAGATACCAAATCTCAACAAACACTATTAAAAATGATTTACTTGAGTGGAACTGATAATGAAGGGCTTGTTTATTCTCTAACTGATTCTTTATCTAAACATAGAATAAATATTCATAATCTAACAACAAAAATAGTTCAGGCCCCAATTACAGGTATAAACTTGTTTTCAATGGAAGCAAAAATTGAAATCCCAAAAGATGTTTCTCTCAAATTAATTACAAAGGAAATAAATTTTTTAAAAGATGATCTAGGAGTAGATATTAAATTAAAAGATATTTAATCACTAAATCTAGAAAATGGATTAGAATGTTTTGAACAACTCCTTATAGGTTTATATTCATTTAGATAAATTTCTTTTTTTACTGGACACCATTCAGTAGGTTTTTTGAAGGTTTCAGAACAAATTTCAAAATTCACGATTCCATTAGGCTGATTCCAATCTAGCTTTTTTTCTAATTTAATTTTATCTTTTTCATTAATATAATAATTACCCAAATCATATACATCTTTCATTGTTGTTGCCCAAATGGGTAAAGCGGCTGAGGATCCAAACTGTTTTTTACCTAGTGAAACAGCAGGGTTATCCATTCCAACCCATACACCCATAGTAATTTGAGGAGTAAAGCCAACAAACCATGCATCTGTTTTGCTATCGGTTGTTCCAGTTTTACCAGCAGCTGGAGAATTAAATTTATATTTCCACCTTATTGAAGAACCTGTTCCCTTATCTATAACAGATTTCATCAAGTCTCTAATAAGATAAATAATTGATTCATTTTTAATTTCTTGATGATTTGATGTATACTCCCAAATAGTTGTGCCATACCTATCTTTAATCTTAGTTATCGCTATTGGATCCTTATAAATTCCATTATTAGATATAGTTGAATATGCTGAAGTTATTTCTATAGGAATAACTTCAGAAGTTCCTAAAGCAATAGCATCAAATGCTCTAATTCTAGTACTTAAGCCAAACTTTTTAGCATTTTTTTTGACATCTATTGGCTTTATTAATTCTTGTACAATCCTTACTGAAATTAAATTTAAACTTCTTTTTAAACCATCTCGTAAAGTAGTTAGTAAACCTGTAGAACCATCATGGTTTTGTGGATTCCATTCTGTTGTATCATCAATAAATACAACAAGTGGCTGATTTAATAATTGAGTAGTAGGTGTATGACCTTGTTCAAAAGCTGTCATATAAATAAATGGTTTAAAAACTGAACCAGGCTGTCTCTTTGCTTGGGTTGCTCTATTAAAATGATCTACATAAGCACTATCTTGTCTACCTCCTATCATTCCTAAAATAAATCCATTATTTGAATCTATTATAACACCCGAACCTTGTACTAATAGTTCATCTCTATATTCTTTAGGTATAAAATCTAAACTATCTAGAATCTTATTTAATGAATCTTCTTCTAAATTAGTTAAATCTAAAATTTTATTAAATTTATCTTGACTATCTCTAATTTCATTAAACAATATATTTTGATTACGTTTTATATATTTTTGAAAATTTTTATTAAACTCATTTTGAATTCTAGTATCTAATGTTGTTTGTATTATTAATCCATCTTGATATAAATCAACATCTAGATCATCATCCATTTTTTCTAATTGTCTCCGAACATATTCAGTAAAATAATTAGTATTTCCTTTCTCTTTTAAAACTTTTTGATTTAATAATTCTCTACTTGAAAACAATTCATAATCTTCTTTATTTATATAACCCATTTTATTTAACTGATTTAAAACTAAATTCCTTCTAAACAATGCTCTTCCAGGATATTTATAAGGGGAAAATCGAGCAGGAGCAGGTAACATTGCAATTAATAATGCAGCCTGATCAACAGATAAATCTGAAACACTTTTCCCAAAATAAAATTTTGATGCTGATTGAACACCATATGTACCATGTCCAAAATATACTGAATTCAAATACATTTCCATTATTTCAGATTTTGTATATGTTTTCTCAATTTGAATTGCAGTTAAAATTTCTTTTATTTTTCGGTAAATCGTTTTTTCAAACCCAATTATATTATATATATTTCTAGCCAATTGCTGAGTTATGGTACTTGCACCTTGTCGAGTACTCATAGTCATAACATCAATAATAATAGCTCTAAATATTCCTTTTATACTAAACCCGGAATGATCATAAAAGTCTCTATCTTCCATAGTTAACAATGATTGTCTTAAGAATTTAGGGACCTTGCTAATAGTAACGACATCTCTTTTGTGTGTGTATAATTGCTTTAATAATACACCATCTGCAGAATAAATTTTTGATACCATTTCTGGATCAAATTTTTGAAGTTCCTCAAGTGAAGGCAAATCTTTTGAAATAACTAAAATAGATATAAATCCAACTATAGATATTCCTATAAAAAAAATAAAGGTGTTAAAAAACACCTTTAGCCATGAATGAATATCAATATTGTCTTTGATTAGCAAAAAATTATTTATTTATTAGATAACTTCCCAAGTATTGGTACCCGTAATTACATCTTGTAAGCTACCTTTTCTATTTTTAACAGCATGATCAATTTTTTTCATTAACAACTCTTCATATGTTGGTTTATTCTCTTTATATAAAACACCTAATGGTGTAGGGAATTTATTATCATATGTTAACTCACTTAACATCATCGACAAAACCTTATCACTTTCATCATGAACAATTAAATCATCTATAGTGAATTTTTTACCTATTTCAACTACTTCAGGTTTTAATCCATCCAATCTTATTCCTTTATTCATTTCCTTACCAAAAATCATTGGTTTATCATTATCTAGGATTAATTGAGTTTCAGCTTTAATTTCTTTATCTGTTAATTCTGAAAAAGCACCATCATTAAAAATATTACAATTTTGATATACTTCAACAAATGAAGTTCCAATATGATCTTGAGCCATTTTAATTGTTGATTGTAAATGTTTTGATTCTCTATCAATAGTTCTTGCAATAAATGTTGAGCCTGCACCCAAAGCAAGACTAGATGGATTAAACGGAAAATCTACAGATCCTGAAGGGGTAGAATATGTAACTTTATTTTCTTCTGATGTTGGTGAGTATTGACCTTTAGTAAGTCCATAAATTCTGTTATTAAATAATAATACATTAATATCTAAGTTTCTTCTTAATAAATGGATAAAATGGTTTCCACCAATACTCATAGCATCACCATCTCCAGTTACAAGCCAAACATTTAAATCAGGGTTTGCTACTTTTGCTCCTGAAGCAATGGCAGGTGCTCTTCCATGTATTGAATGGAATCCATAAGTATTCATATAATATGGAAATCTACTAGAACAACCAATACCTGAAACAACTAAAAATTGCTCTTTAGGTATTCCTAATTCAGGGAATACTTTTTGAACTTGAGCTAAAATCATGTAATCACCACAACCAGGACACCATTTTACATCCTGATCTGATTCAAAATCTTTTTTTCTTAGTTTTTCTAATGTTTGTGTCATTATTTCTTTCCTAAAATATTTAATATTTTATTATAAATCTCACCAGTGCTAAATGGCTTACCTTCAACTTTATTTAAACCAATCGAATCTACTAAAAATTTATTTCTTAAAATCACAGATAATTGACCAGAATTCAATTCTGGTATTAAAATATTTTCAAATTTTAATAAAACTTCACCAAGATTCTTTGGAAATGGATTGATATATTTCAAATGAATATGAGAAACAGACAATTTATTTGCTCTAGCTTTATCTACAGCTGATCTTACTGAACCAGAAGTTCCTCCCCAACTTACAAGTAGCAAACTTCCACTTTTATCTCCATATGTTTCGACCATTGGTATTGATTCAGCTATGGCATCAATTTTTTTCTGTCTTATATCAGTCATGTTCTGATGATTAATACTATCATAACTTACATTACCTGTTTGGTCTTCTTTTTCCAAACCACCTATTCTATGTTCTAAACCGGGGACTCCTGGTATTGCCCATGGTCTAGCCATAGTTTTTTCATCTCTTTTATAAGGATAAAATTCTTTACCAGAATCGGTAACTAAATTATTCTTAATTTCCGGTAATTCATTTAGATTTGGTATTTTCCAAGGTTCGGAACCATTTGCAATATAACCATCTGTTAATAAAATTACTGGAATCATATGCTCTAATGCAATACGACAGGCTTCAAAAGTTGCATCAAAACAATCCGAAGGAGATCCTGCTGAAACAATAGCTAGAGGAGCTTCTCCATTTCTTCCATACATTGCTTGTAATAAATCTGATTGTTCTGTTTTAGTTGGTAAACCTGTAGATGGTCCACCTCTTTGCACATTAATTACTACCAAAGGCAATTCTGTCATTATCGCCAAACCTAATGCCTCGCCTTTTAACGCAATACCTGGACCACTACTAGCTGTAACTCCTAAATCTCCTACGAATGCTGCTCCTAAAGAACAACAGATTGCCGCTATTTCATCTTCAGCCTGAAATGTTTTAACACCAAAGCTTTGTCTTGCTGCAAGTCCATGCAAAATATTACTAGCTGGTGTTATAGGATAGCCTGCAAAAAATAAATCAATACCCGCTTTTTCTGCTGCTGCTAACAAACCAAGCACTGTAGCATCATTACCCATAATATTTCTATACTTTCCAGGTTTAAACTCAGCTTGAGGAACTTTATAGGTTGTCTTAACAACTTCTATTGTATCTCCATAGTTATAACCAGCTTTCAATGCTCTAGTATTTGCTTCAATAATCTCTGGTTTATTTTTAAATTTTTTCGTTAAAAAATTAATAGTAGTATTAAAATCTCTTTCATAAAGCCAATAAACTAATCCAAGCGCAAACATATTAGTACTTCTTGAAACAACTTTAGCACCTAAACCCATATCTTCTAATGCAAAGCTAACTAACTTAGTCATATTTTCATTAATCAATCTATATGGTTTTAAAGTATCATCTTCAAGTGGATTTTCTTCCCATCCAGCTAACTTGAAATTTCTTTTTGTATAATTAGCTTCATTTATTATAAGAATGCCATTATCTTTTAAATCTTTTAAATGAACTTTAAGAGCAGCTGGATTCATTGCAACTAGAACATCCAATTCATCTCCAGGAGTATTTACATCTTCGCTACTGAACTGCAATTGAAATGAACTAACACCAGCCAATGTTCCGGCAGGAGCACGAATTTCTGCAGGAAAATCAGGGAAAGTCGCGAGATCATTCCCAAAAATTGCAGTATTATCTGTAAATTGGTTTCCAGTAAGCTGCATTCCATCACCAGAGTCACCAGCAAATCTTATGGTTACCACTTCTAAATTTTCTATTTTTTTGTTTGATTCTTTTGTTGACATTATATTTTATTTTTATTTATTAATATTTATTAATTTAATATATTAGAAATTAGACAGTTTATATATAACAAAACCAATTTTATTTTTTTAAATAAAATTATTTTAAGGATATTCTTTGAATACAAAAATTAAATTAACTGAATTTAGCTCTGGTGCGGGTTGAGCTTGCAAGCTAAGTAAAAAAAATCTTTCTCAAGTTTTGAGAAACTTAAAACAAAACTCAACAGATAGCTTTACTATAGGATATAATTCTTCTGATGATGCTGCAGCATATGAAATTGAAAATGAAAAATTAATTTTACAATCACTTGATTTTTTTACACCAGTAGTAGATGATCCGTATGAATTTGGCAAAATTGCTGCAACGAACGCTCTTTCAGATATTTATGCTATGGGAGGAAAGCCATTATTTGCTTTAAATATAGCTGCATTCCCAGAAGATGACTTGCCAATTGAAATCTTATCAAAAATTATGGAAGGTGGCCAATCTATTGCAAATCAAGCAGGTATACCAATACTTGGTGGACATACTATAAAAGATAAAGAAATCAAATATGGTATGTCAATAACAGGTAAAGTTGATAAAAATGATCTTAAAAGAAATGATAGCTCAAAGCCAGGAGATTGCTTAATTCTAACTAAACCTCTTGGAACTGGTATTATTTCGACTGCTATAAAAAAAAATAAATCATCTGATGTTTTATATAAAAATGCAATAAAGGTTATGACATCTTTAAATAAAATTGCATCTAAAATAATGATAAATTTTAACGTTAATGCTTGTACTGATATAACTGGATATGGATTGTTAGGTCATCTATATGAA
>CAYTPF010000088.1:0-6219 GCA_964439775.1 uncultured bacterium
TGAAGCTACTATTTTAAGTCCTGAAGACTTTTCAATATTAAAAAATACTTCACAGTCCATTGTCCTTATGACAGATGAGTTTTATACAGTTCAACAAGTAGATGCTGTAAATGTTTGGGTAATTGCAAATGAAACAATCATAAATAATAATACTGTTGCTATTCAAGATACAATCTTTGCACAGGTTTTAAATTCTAATGGTGGAATTATACCTAATATTCCTGTACAATTTTCAAAAAGCAATGATACACCAGGTTACCTAAACCCTACAGAAGCTATGTCTGATTCAACAGGAAGAGCATATTCAGTATATAATGCTGATCCAGCAAGTTTTATTGGATTTGAAAGCGGTTCAGTTGATGTTGTTTTTGATGTTGTTGCTGGTAACTTTGAAACGGATTATACTTTAACTCTTCAAGTAGAAGGTAATACTAATCCAGAATATGATGTATCTGAATTTAAATTCTATCCAAACCTTGATTCACTAAATGTTATTTTAGAACAACCAACAACTGTTAGTGTAATAGCTAAAAATAGTAGTGGAGCAGGAATTTCTAATATTCCTGTTAGATTTGAATTGTCTTTACTTAGGGAATCAAATGGAATAATAAGTACTCCCCTATCATATACATGCTGTACTAGTAATGATGCCGGTAACAGTGATGAAGAAGGTGAAGAAGGTGAAGAAGGTGAAGATAGCCAACAAGAACAACAGTTAAATGGTGTTGCAGAAGTTAATTACACAAATATTACAGGTGGCGTGGATAATTTACGAGCATATATTTTAGACCCTTTTAATAGTAATATTGTCTTGTTTGAAGATACTTTAATGCTTAAAAATGATACTGAAGGTAATTTTGAAATTCAAGAAACTGTAAACTCTTTAATAGCATGGGCTGGTCAAGATTTTATTAATGTAACTTCTGTTGATGTAACTTATTGTGATACACTTTATGCTATAGCTCAAGATATTGGAGGTGGTTCATTACCAAATATTCCTTTTAATTTTGCTTTAGATAGCCCAGATCAAGGCTATCTTACATCGAGCTATGTTATATCAGATAGTCTAGGTTATGCCCAAACAGCTTTTTGTACTAATCCAACTGATGAAATTGCAAATACTACAATTAATATTGATGTATCTATTCCAGGTTCAGATTTAGATAGCAAAACAATACCTATAACACTTATAAACAATTTACCTGATTGTGAATATTGTGTAGAAGAATTTTATATTATTTCAGAATTTCAAGAACTTCCTAGTGAGACAGGATATACATCGTCTAAAATTTATGCATTTTATTCTGATTCATCTGGATATTCTGCTGATGTAGGCGATTTTGTTGAATTTTCTTCAATAACACAAGATGCAGATGATGAATGGATTGATGCAGGTGCTATTACATCTACAGCATTTTTTGAAGAATATTTAGCAGGTGATTATGAAGATCTATTTCCTAATTCTCCAGAAGACTCAGTAATTATTATGGCTGAAAATACATTTAATATGGAAAATTCATCTGGTCTTGCTAGAATTATTGGTTCATATAAAACTTTATCAGATACTGTTGGAGTTCTATTAAATAGCTCTGGAGCAGCATATATAGAAATCATACCACCTTATCCAAGTGAAATTGTAGTCCAAGGTGGTGGTGGTCAAGAATCAACTGTTATAACAACTGAAACAAGAGATGGTAATGGTAATCTAGTTTCTGATATTTATATTATAAAATATGAACTAACAGATTTTGTATTAGATGGTGTTGAATTTACTGATGGTTTAAATGATTTTGAATATTATACATTATCATCTAATGGTGTAGCTACAGCTACATTGAATGCTGGTACAGCTCCTGGTGCTGTTAGTATGATTGTATCTGTTATTGATTGTTTAGATGATGGTTGTGATATTGCTACAGATTTATTAAATCCAGTTTTAGCTGAAGCATCAGCAACACCAATAACAATAGCAACAGGACCTCCTACCTCAGGGGTTTTAGGCTATTCTTTTCAAGAAGCAATTAATATTGGTGGTGGCTTAACAGAACTTCCTGTTTCTATTTTACTTTGGGATGCTTGGTCAAACCCAGTAGCTGACTGTACTGCAGTATATTTTTCTTTAGATCCTCCTACAGCTGCAGCTGTTATAGCTGAAGCTAAAGTAGGTAATCTTAAGCCTAATGGTAGTCAGGATGATCATTGGCCAGGGGTAGCATGGACTACAACTCAGTATAATTCTGCGCAATTATTTGAATTTCCAACCATAATAGGAAAAACAACTGGAAATATTTGTATTGATCCTAATTTAACAACACAAGAAGAATGTGAAAATGCTTTTAACAAATGGCTTGCAGATGCTGATAGCTGCGCAGTACCTACTCTAACTAATCCAACATTATGTGATGAAGCAACAGCAGTCCCAGAAGATTATTATTGGGGACAAAACTTGCCATTAATTTTTAGTAGTGATGATAATTTAGTATCATATCAAAATGTTTGTGTTGATTGTGCACTTACTTTAGTTCCTTTAAGTGATACAAATACTGATTTTGCCTGCCAAAACAATCAAACTTTTGAAGTTTCTTTACGTGCACAGCTATTAGACTTTTATGGCGTACCAGTTGAAGGAGCATTAGTAGAATTGTTAATATTTGGTTCACAGGGTGGTCCAACAATTGAAGCAATTGTTACAGGTTGTTTTGAAGATAATAATAATAATGGAAGCTATGATATAGGTGAAGATATGCAATATGATTTTGCTAATGAAGGTGATTGTGTAGCAGCTGGGTATACTTGGACTGATGGTGATGATATACCTGAACCTCCTACTATTGTTTCAACAGATGCATTTGGTAATAAGTATTGGACTGTTACATTTACTGACGATGAATGCACACAAACAAATAGTGACCCTGATCAATTTACTTGTACATCTCCTATTATTCAGGCAAATTTGATTAATCCAAATGGTGCAGTAAGTGAAGAAGTCAATATAACAATAACTAGTACGTGTCCAGCGCAATAAATAAAAGAAAGAAAATTAAATATGTCATTTAATCCACAATTTGCAAAGTTAGGTGATATTCTTGTTCATGAGAATATTATTTCAGAAGAGACTCTAATGAAAGCGTTAGATACACAAAAAATTACTAAGAAAAAACTTGGTGATATTTTAATTGGTAATGGTGATATTAATGAGCATGATTTGGTTAAAGCATTTTCTTTACAAACAGGACATAAACCATTATCTGAAGATGAATTGTTTAAGGCTGATGTAGATACAGCTAAACTTATACCAGAAGACTTTGCCGTAGAAAAAAATATACTTGCAATACGCATGACAGATTCTATGGTTACAGTTGCCATGGAAGATCCAGAGGATATATCTTCTTTAGATACAATTAAAAAGCTTACAAATAAAAATCCTGATATATTTGTTGCCGCTAAATCTTCATTAGAAAAAGCAATTAATGAAATATATAATAAAATCAAACAGTCTGGAGAGGTTGAAACAGCTTTATCTCAAATTAGTATTGTTAGAGGTGATGAAGAAGATAGTGATGAATTAGATCTAGCAACAGAAGAAGTATCGGCAGAAGATGCCCCATATGTAAAATTAGTTAATGTGATTTTAGCAGAATCAATTAAAGAAGATTCAACTGATATACATATTGAACCTGGTAAAATAAATCTATCAGTAAGAATTAGAATTGATGGAGTTTTAACGCAAATAATGTCACCTCCAATGTCTTCATTGAATGGTATTATTACACGTATAAAAATATTATCTAAGTTAAATATCGCAGAACACAGACTACCTCAAGATGGACGAATGAAAATTAAAACTGCTGATAGAGATGTTGATGTGCGTGTATCAATACTGCCAACAGTTCATGGTGAAAAAGTAGTTCTTAGATTACTTGGAAGTGGTGGTAAAGAGTTAACCTTATCAAATCTTGGTTTCCCAGATGACAAACTAAAGACATTTAGGAAATGGATTACTCAACCCTATGGGATGATTATTATTTCAGGTCCTACTGGTAGTGGTAAATCAACAACACTTTATGCAGCACTTCAGGAAATCTATTCTGAAAATATAAATATTACCACTGTTGAAGATCCGGTAGAGTATCAAATACCTGGTATTAATCAAATACAAATACATGATAAAATTGGTCTTACATTTTCAAGATCATTGCGTTCAATTCTTCGTCAAGATCCAGATGTTCTACTTATAGGTGAGATTCGAGATGAAGAAACAGCAAATATAGCTGTAAAATTTGCATTAACTGGACACCTTGTATTTAGTACAGTTCACGCAAATGACGCACCATCAACAATAGCACGTCTTCTTGATCTTGGTATCCCACCTTTTCTTTTAGGTTCATCATTAAACCTAGTTATGGCTCAAAGATTAGTAAGAACTATTGATCCAAAATCTAAAGAAGAGTATAAACCTACTGAACAAGAATTAAAAAAATCTGGTATAACTAAAGAAGAAGCTGATAAAACTACTTTTTATAGAGGTATTCCTAATAATGATAATCATAATACAGGATATAAAGGTAGAACAGCTATCCATGAAATCCTTGAAGTAAATAAAGATATGAGACAATATATTTTTGATGAGAAAAATCAAAATGATATCTATAGCTTAGCAAAAGAAAACGGGATGACTCCTCTTCGAGATGCGGCTATTGGTAAAGTTAAGGCTGGTGAGACTACAATTGAAGAGATACTAAGAGCTACAGTAGAGGATCATTAATGTCAGAATTTTCTTATATAGTTCGAGCTGAAGATGGATCTAGAAAAGAAGGTCAATTAGAAGCTAAAAATTATAATGCTGCGGCTGAAAAACTTCAAAGTCAGCAACTTGTAATCATAAAACTTTCAGAAAGAGATGCTTCATTTGACTTTATGGGTCCATTTTTAGAAAGACTCACGACCTCATTTGATAAATTTAAAAATAGTATACCTCTTACTACTATAGTTTTCTTTACGAGACAATTGTCAACTATGTTCTCTGCAGGATTAACTGTAGAAAAAGCACTTTTTTTCTTAGCAGAAGAAGAAAAAAATAAAAAATTTAAAAAAATATTAAATGATATTGAGAAAAGTATCCAAAGAGGTGCTCTTCTTTCTGATGCACTTTTAAAACATCAAGGAACATTCTCTAATCTATATATCTCTTTAGTTAAAGCTGGAGAAGTTAGTGGTAAGCTATCTGAGACACTTGAAGAGCTGTCATTATACCTTGAAACTGTTGAAGATACTCAGCGTAAAGTTAAATCTGCTATGTATTACCCTGTTTTTATTGTACTATTTTTAGGAGTAATGCTATTTGCTACTTTCTCATTTATTATACCTCAATTTTCTTCAGTATATGATACTTTAGGATCTGAACTACCTTTGTATACAACAATGCTTGTTGATTTTGGAGAATGGTTTAATAATAATCTTTTTTCAGTATTATTTACTACCTTTATATCAATAATGAGTGTTTGGATTTTTACATTAACCGATACTGGTTTACTAATAAAAGATAAATTTTTACTTAAAGTTCCTATATTTGGTAAATTAATTGAACAAAACATCATGGCAAAATTCTCTAAAACTTTTGGTATTTTAACAGGTGCAGGAGTATCAGTTCTTGAAACAATGCAGCTCATTGGTAGAGTTGTAGATAATCGTCATTATGAACTTGCATTAATTGATGCTTCAAAGAATATTGAAAATGGTCTTAATATATCAGCAGCTCTTAGAGAGACAGGTATTTTCCCTTCAATTCTACTTCAATTACTATCAACGGGTGAAGAAACAGGTGAAATCGATAATTTAGCATTAAAAGCATCTAGCTTTTATACTAAACAAGTAAATGCTATTGTTGATAGGTTGACTTCTATACTTGAACCCTTGATGATTGTTTTAGTTGGTGGAGTAATTGGTCTTATTATTGTTGTTACCTACTTACCTATATTCCATTTTGGTTCGGCTCTTGCACAATAAATTATAATTTGATATTTTTTTATTTTTTACTTGGGACAATATTTGGAAGCTTTTATAATGTTATAATTTTCAGATTACCACTTAATAAATCAATTATCAGTCCTAGATCCCACTGCTATAATTGCAAAAACATAATTCCATTTTATCTAAACATACCAATTATAAGTTTTATCTTTTGTTATTATTAGATATTTATCAAAACTTTTGTTTACT
>CAYTPF010000089.1:0-6126 GCA_964439775.1 uncultured bacterium
GGTAAGATTGTTGATACGATGATTAATGATGGATTGTGGGATGTATATGGACAAACGCATATGGGTAATTGTGCTGAGTTATGTGCTGAAAAATATGATTTCAGTAGAGAAGATCAAGATCAATTTGCTATAAATTCCTATAAAAAATCACAGAAAGCTCAATCAGATGGTATTTTTAAGTCTGAAATTTGCCCTGTAATTTATAAAGATCGAAAAGGTAATGATATTATTGTTGATCAGGATGAAGAGCCTAATCGAGTGAGTTTTGATAAAATATCATCATTGAGAGCAGCTTTTGATAGAGATGGTACAATAACAGCAGCCAATGCAAGCACTATAAATGATGGGGCAGCAACGGTTTTGTTGGCTAGTTCAAATAAAGCAAAAAAATTAGGTTTAAAGCCAAAAGCTAGAATTGTGGCTCAAGCCTCTGCTGCACATCAGCCTGAATGGTTTACAACTGCACCTGTTAAGGCTATAAAAAATGTTCTTAGCAATGCGAAGTTAAGCATTGATGATATTGATTTGTTTGAAATAAATGAAGCATTTGCTGTAGTGGCAATGGCTGCGCAGGAGGAGCTTGGGATAGATAGTGCTAAGCTTAATGTGTATGGTGGTGCTGTTTCTTTAGGGCATCCCATAGGTGCATCAGGTGCAAGAATTGTATGTACATTGTTAAATGCAATGGAAAGAAAACAAGCGCAGTATGGTTTGGCTGCTATCTGCATTGGTGGTGGTGAGGCTTCAGCAATGATTTTGGAAAGGTTATAGTGAAATCTATTGGTGTTATAGGTGCTGGGACTATGGGCAATGGTATTGCTCATGTTGCATCTTTATCAGGTTTTAAAGTTGTGATGATTGATTTAAATCAAGATTGTTTAGATAGGGGTTTATCAATAATTAAAAAGAATATGCAGCGTCAAGTTAATAAAGAAAAAATATCAATTCTGGATATGGAAAATTCATTACATAGAATTTCAGCATCTACAGATTTTAAAATGTTAGAAAATGTTGATATGGTTATTGAAGCTGCAACTGAAAATCTAGAAGTAAAAAAAAATATATTTACTTCAATAATTGATATATGTAATGAGAATACAATTTTAGCAACCAACACTTCATCAATTTCTATAGATTCGTTAGCAAGTATATGTAAAAATCCTGATAAAATGATTGGAATGCACTTTATGAATCCAGTACCATTAATGAGCTTGGTTGAAGTTATAATTGGTAGCGAAACATCTAGCAGTACTGAAAAGATAGTTTTAGAGGTTGCTAAAAAAATGGGAAAAGTACCAGTTGTATGTAATGATAGCCCTGGTTTTGTAGCTAATCGAATTTTAATACCCATGATTAATGAGGCTATTTTTGCATATGAAGAAGGTGTTGCTGCCGTAGAAGCCATTGATAAGATAATGACATTAGGAATGAATCATCCTATGGGTCCATTAAAGCTTGCAGACTTGATTGGATTAGATGTTGTTTTGTATATATGCAATATTTTGCATCAAGATTTTAATGATGATAAATACAAGCCAAGTCAATTATTGGTAGATATGGTAGATCGAGGTCATTTAGGCTATAAATCAGGTCAAGGTTTTTATAAATATTAATTAAAGGTATATAATGAATTTTAATTTAACAGATGAACAAATTTTAATACAGGAAACGGCAAGAAAATTTGCAAAAGATCATCTAGAAGAGGGTGCGATAGAAAGAGATGAGAAAAAAATATGGCCAGAAGATGCTGTAAAGAAAATGTCAGAACTTGGTTTGATGGGTATAATGGTTTCGCCTGAATATGGTGGAAGTGGTATGGATACTATTTCATATACAATTGCAATGGAAGAAATTTGCAAGTCAGATGCATCTGTAGGTGTTATTATGTCAGTAAATAATTCATTGGTATGCTATTTATTAGAAAAATATGGTAGTGATAAAATAAAAAATAAGTATCTACCTGAGCTTGCAAGCGGTAAAAAGCTAGGTGCATTTTCTTTGTCAGAGCCGCAGTCTGGATCTGATGCATCTAATATGAAAGCAATTGCAGAGAGAAGTGGTGACTATTATATATTAAATGGAACAAAGAATTGGGTTACCAATGGCATTAAAAGTGACTATGTTATTGTATTTGCAGTTACAGAAAAGGATGTAGGCTATAAAGGAGTTTCTTGTTTTTTAGTAGATAAAGATTGGGAAGGTTTTGATGTTGGTAAGCCTGAAGATAAATTAGGAATAAGATCCTCTGATACGTGTGAATTGTATTTTAGTGATGTGAAAATTCCCCTGGAAAATAGAATTGGTTCTGAAGGTGAAGGTTTTAAAATTGCGATGTCCACTCTAGATGGTGGAAGAATTGGGATTGCATCACAAGCATTAGGTATTGCACAGGCAGCATTAGAAAAATCAATTGCATATGCTAAAGATCGTAAGCAATTTGGAAAGCCAATAGCATTTAATCAGGCAATTCAAAATAAGCTTGCAGAAATGTCAACTTCCATTGAATCTTCAAGACTCTTAATTAGAAAGGCTGCTTGGGCAAAAGATAAGGGTGAAAATTATAGTCAAATTGCCGCTCAGGCCAAGGTATTTGCATCAGAGACTGCTGTTAAGGCTGCAACAGAATGTGTTCAGATTTTTGGTGGTAATGGATACATTCGAGAGTATGGAGTTGAAAGGTTGATGAGAGATGCAAAAATAACACAAATTTATGAGGGAACTTCTGAAATTCAAAAAATGGTTATTGGAAGAAATTTATTACAAAATAATTAAGGAGTAAATATGGCTACATTTCAAGAGATGATAAGACGAAACCATGAGCAAGTAAGCTATTTTTATGATGAAGATACTGGCTTGAAATGCATTATAGGTGTTCATAATACAATTTTAGGTCCAGGCTTGGGTGGATGTAGAATATGGAATTATAATAATGAACAAGAAGCATTGATTGATGTATTGAGGTTAAGTAGGGGCATGACATATAAGGCTGCAATAGCAGGCTTGAATCTTGGTGGTGCAAAGGCTGTTATAATCTCTGATGAAGATACAGAAAAGAACGAAGCCTATTTTAGATCTTTTGGCAGGTTTGTTGAAGCGATGGGTGGAAGATATATAACAGCTGAAGATGTAGGTACTTCAGTAAGAGATATGGAATGGGTAAGAGCTGAAACGGATTATGTTGTTGGAATTTCTCGTTCTTTAGGAGGTAGTGGAGATCCATCTGTAGTTACAGCTTATGGAGTTTATATAGGAATAAAAGCCTGTGCGAAAGAAAAATTTAATAAATCAAATCTTGACGGTTTAAAGATTGGAATACAAGGGTTGGGTCATGTTGGAATGTATCTTGTTGAGTATCTATCAAAGCATGATGTGGAGATGTATGCAACCGATATAAATGAAAATTTAGTTCAAGAAGCTGTATCTAAGTATAATGTCAAGCCTGTGTCTAAGGATGAAATTTTGCAATTAAATGTAGATATTTTGTCACCTTGTGCATTAGGTGCGGTTTTGGATGATGAAACTATACCTCAATTGCAGTGCAAGGTTGTTGCGGGAGGAGCAAATAATGTTTTGAAAAATGCAAAGGTTCATGGTGAGATGCTTAAGAAAAGGGGAATCTTATATGCTCCTGATTATGCAATAAATGCAGGCGGATTAATCAATGTTTCAAATGAGTTAGAAGGCTATAATCGTCAAAGAGCATTTGATCAAGCTGAAGGTATATATGATATGCTTATTGATATATTTAGAAGGTCAAATAAGGATGATATTCCAACAAATATGGCATCGGATAGACAGGCTGAAGATAGAATTAAAAAAATGGCAAGCTTGAAATCTTTTTATAATAAAAATAAGAAATCTGTTTTTAGAATTAAATAATGAAAAAAGATAAACGTTTATCAAGATGTACCGCACTTCAAATTTTGTATAGTAGTGAAATAACTGAAAATTCACCATTAGAATCATTTCAATATATTTGTGATCAATTTCCAGATGAAATATATTCTGATTCAGTAAAAGAGTATTGCCTTTTGCTTGTAAAGAATACATTAGATAATATTAGTTATTTAGATGAATTGATCTGTGATAAATCGAAAAATTGGGAGATTGGAAGAATAGCTATGATAGATAATTTGATTTTACGTATGGCTATTTCTGAAATGTTGTATGTAAATGATACTCCATTAAAAGTTTCAATTGCTGAGGCAATTGAAATCGCAAAGATTTTTAGCACTAAAGATAGTGGTAGATTTGTTAATGGTATATTGGATGCAATATATCAAGATATTATAAAAAATAAGATGGTAACAAGCTAATGTCCTTTTTAACTAAAGTAATTACAACAGTATTTGGTAATAAATCAGAGAAAGATTTGAAAAAAATAAAACCTTATGTTGATAAGGTGAATTCTATTTATAGTAATTTGGAACCATTGTCAGATTTAGAGCTGAAAGAAAAATTTAATGATCATAAAAAAGCAATTGAAGGTGTAAGAGATGATGCAAGAAAAATTGCTGAATCTGAAAACTTATCTTTTGCAGAGACTGAAAATCATATTTATAAATCAGAGCAGGGTTATTTAGATGATAATATGTGCGAAGTATTTGCAATTATAAAAGATGCTTCAAGAAGAATAGTCGGTACAAAGTATAAGGTTATGGATCAAGATATTGAATGGAATATGGTTCATTATGATGTCCAGATTATAGGAGGGGTTGTTTTGCATCAAGGCAAAATTGCTGAGATGAAAACAGGAGAAGGAAAGACTTTGGTGTCTACTCTGACAATTTGTTTAAATGCTTTAACTGGAAGAGGTGTGCATGTAATTACAGTTAATGATTATCTTGCTGAAAGAGATAGTCAGTGGATGGGTTTATTGTATGATTTCTTAGGGCTAACATATGGGTGTATTTTAAATACGATGTCACCACCTCAGCGAAAAGATATGTATTCTAGAAATATTACTTATGGTACAAACAATGAGTTTGGTTTTGATTATTTACGAGATAATATGGCATCAAGCCCTGATAATCAGGTTCAAAATGGTTATGTATATGCTATAGTTGATGAGGTAGATTCGGTTTTGATTGATGAGGCAAGGACCCCATTAATAATCTCTGGAAGTGTAGATGCTCCAGTTAACACTCAATATCAAGATTTAAAATCTATTATATATAACTTAATTCAAAAACAATCTACATTAATCAATGGATTTATTTCAGAGGCTGAAAAGAAGATTGAAGATGATAAAGAGTATGCAGGACAAAAGTTATTGTTAGCTCAAAGAGGTATGCCTAAAAATAAAAGATTAATGAAAATGTATCAAAAACAGGGTACACAGCAATTAATTCATTCAATAGAAAGTGAATTTATAAGAGATAAAAAAATGCATGAGCTAGATGAGCAATTGTATTTTACTGTTGATGAGCGTTCTAATGTAATTGATTTGACTGAAATGGGTAGGCAAACTCTATCACCTTCTAATCCTGAAAACTTTGTTTTGCCTGATTTGGGTGAATTGTTTCATGAGATTGAATTGAATAAAGAATTATCTAAGAAAGAAATTTTAGAAAAGAAAGAAGAGGCTCAAATTGTTCATTCAGAGCGAAGTGATAGGATCCATGCTATAAATCAGCTGTTGAAAGCATATACTTTGTTTGAAAAGGATGTTGATTATATTGTTCAGGATGGAAAAGTTCAAATTGTTGATGAGCATACTGGACGTGTTTTGCATGGTCGAAGATATAGCGATGGCTTGCATCAAGCACTTTCATCTAAAGAAAATGTAGTAATAGAAAAAGAAACACAAACAATGGCAACTATTACTATACAGAATTATTTTAGAATGTATGAAAAATTAGCAGGAATGACTGGTACTGCTTCTACTGAAGCTGGTGAGTTTATGCAAATTTATAAGTTAGATGTTGTTGAAATACCTACCAATGTTCCTATTATTAGAAAAGATGAAAATGATTTGGTTTATAAAACAAAAAGAGAAAAATATAATGCTGTAATAAATCATATAAAAAAATTATTTTCTAAAGGTCAGCCTATACTTGTTGGAACCACATCTGTCGATGAATCTGAAACATTGTCAAGAATGCTAAGAAGAGAAAAAGTGCCTCA
>CAYTPF010000090.1:0-6117 GCA_964439775.1 uncultured bacterium
TTTCAAGACACAAGCGAGATAGTTTCCATCAGGTTCTGGTTAGCACCATAAGCGTAGTGGAGGATCCAGAGGCACGTTTGAATGCGCTGATCGCTTTTATCGACGACTATCTTGAGGAGAGTCGTGCTCAGCGTCTGCTGCGCGTTGCGCCCGAATACGCACTGGGCTTCTTTCGGCGTATTTTTCATGACTCCATATTGCGGTTTCAGGACACCTTGGACGTGGTGTTTGATGACTGGGATGCGAAGCTGGGTGTGAAGCTGGATCGAGAACTGATCTGCGAGATGATTATCAGGTACGTTCTAAGTGAAATCCTGGTTCCGGAAACCTCCGGGCGCAGGTTGTTGCCAGCGCGTGTGCGACGCCTTGTGGCGTCGTTGACTATGGGGTCAACCTCAAGAACGCGACGTTAGGGTCGAGTTCATCTATTTCTTGCATGGTGCCGGGACGCTTTGGGTCTTGGCATACCCCCTCAGCCGTTTCCTGTGGGCTCTGTCTGGTCCTTAATTGACCTACCCTGCAGCCAGGCTCCAGTAGTTCCTTCCGCATAAGTTCTTAACGCTATTTTGCGTGTTCGCCTGATCGAGTGTTGCGCTCTGGAAGACCTGTACGCGGAAAAAAATAATTTGAACAGTTTTGCAGTATTTGATCATTTTGTATTATGCTTTAGCTTATGAGCAAATTCTGTATTGAGAATTTAATGGCTCAGCTAACTAAAACAAAATCGAGGTCCAAAACATGCTGATTGATCTTCACGCGCACGCTCCCCATCCTGAGTATTACGACCAGCACCCTCACTGGGGTCCAGCGTTTGAATTACAGCCTGATGGCGACATCAAGCTGCGCGTTGGCGAATGGATTTTGTCGCTCGGCGCTCCTGAGCGTAAGGCTGCCTTGCGCGAGGCTCATGCACGTGGCGAGACGCTTCAGGTGGCTGAGTACATGGCCAAGTGGGCTGATCCGAAGCATCGCTTAGCTGGCATGGATGCCGCTGGTCAGAATGCCCAGGTTCTGTCTGTTCCCAGCCACTGTTACATGTACTGGGCTGAGCCCGAGTTTTGTGTGCCTTTCGCCCAAAAGGTGAATGATTCCTTGGCCAAATACTGCTCTGGTGCGCCTGATCGCTTGATGTTCTGGGCGCATGCGCCTCTGAATGTACCGGTTGAGGCCGCAAAGGAAATTCGCCGAGCGTGTACGGAGCTGGGGGCGAAGGGGTTGGTCGCTGGGGGGTCTAATTTTGGCGGACTGGAGTTTGACTCTCCTGAGATGGATCCGGTGTGGGAAGCATTGTGCGACCTCGATTTGCCCATGTTTGTGCACGGTTACAATCAATCTGTGACTTGGGGCAAAGACGCAAATACAGATCGCTATGAGACCACAGCCATTCTCGGTATGAATTATGACGAGTCCAAGTGCTTCTGGTACATGATCAACGGTGGCGTGTTTGATCGCTTCCCCAACCTGAAGGTTTACATCACCCACGGCGGTGGCTTTGTTCCGTACCAATTGGGTCGCATGGCACAAACCAATCCCAATCTGGATACCTATCACAATAAAAAGCCCTTCCTCTCTTATCTACGCAATTTCTACTTTGATGTGGAGCTCCATGAAGTGCCAATGCGCCAGGCAATGGTTGAGGTTATCGGTGCTGATCGCGTTCTCTATGGCTCCAATTTCGGTGGTAGCGACGCTGTGCGTCACGACCTGACGAGCGACTTGAAGCTGTCGCAAGAGGATATGGATCGTATCCGGTGGAAGAATGCCTGCGAGTTGCTGCATCTCGATCCCGCCAAGATCGGAAAGGTGGGTGCGTAATGAGGCTGGCGCGCTGCGCTCGCCATGGGGGAGCACCTTTCTGGGGGGTGGTTGATCTCGAGCATGGCGAGGTAAGTCCGATCTTGGGGCTGTTCACTGATTGGGCTCCCAGGGTTACCGCAGGGGAGGGTATCAGTGCATTGAAACTGGCACACCGCCCCGTGCCCTTGGCGGATGTCGTACTGCTGCCACCAATCGATCCGGTAAATCGCGTGGTGGTGGCTGGTGCCAACTACACCAAGCATCTGAAGGAGGACTTTGGCTTGGAAGCGCCCTCGCAACCCGTGGCGTTTCTCAAGGCGTACGGGGCGCTTATCGGCGCAAACGATTCAATCCGCTTTCCTCCGCTGACTGATGAGCTCGACCACGAGGTTGAGCTTGTGGCTGTAATTGGTCGAAACGAGGTAGATCCGCAGGACCCGTTGGCAAGTGTTCTGGGTTATACGGTTGGCAATGATGTCAGCGCCCGGGACCTGCAGCGCAGCGGTCCCAAGGGTATCGGGATGGATCTTTTTGCTGCCAAGAGCCAGGACCGTACGACCGGGGTTGGGCCTTGGATAGTAACCCGTGACGAGTTTCCAGCGGGTTCTCCACGTTTGCGTCTGACCTTGTCGGTCAATGGGGAGTTGCGCCAGGACGGACATACTTCAGACATGACTTGGGATGTCGGTGAGCTGGTGGCGTTTGTGGCGGCCAGATCCAGTTTTGCCTGCGGAGATATTCTCTTTACCGGATCTCCGGCCGGGGTAGGTATGGGCACCGGCAAGTTTCTGAAGTCAGGCGACGTCGTTGAAGCGACGGTCGAAGGTATCGGTACGTTACGGAACGTCGTAAGTGAAAAATACAGCTGAAAGGGGCTTTCGCAATGAATGCTGAAAACAAAGGCAAAGTGGTAGTGGTGGGTGCCGGACTGATGGGAACCGGAATTGCCCACGCATTTGCTAGTTCCGGGTTTGAAACGGTCCTGGTTGATACGAACTCAGACTCGTTGAAACGCGCTTACGCCGGTATCGAGAAAATCCTTGGTGATGGTGTCCGTCTGGGGAAGGTGGAAGAGCTGGTTGCGCAGCAGTCAATGGCCCGCTTGAGCACAAACGGTGATTTACGCCAAGCTGCAGCGGGCGCAGCACTGCTGATCGAGACTGTTTCAGAGCAGCTCGCGATTAAGAAAGCAGTAGTGACTGAAGCAGCGGCAATGATGCCGGACGATGCCATCATTGCTAGTAACACTTCAGCATTGAGTGTGACAGAGATTGCAGCAGTGGTTCCTTGTCCAGAACGTTTTATCGGAATGCACTTTTTCAACCCTGTTCACAAGATGAAGTTGGTCGAGCTGGTGCGGGGACTGGCCACCAGTGATGAGACCGTCGCCAGGGCGCGCGATCTATGTGCAGCTATCAATAAAACCGCGATTGTGGTCAATGAGTCTCCTGGCCTTACCACAAGCCGGATGTCTGCTCTGCTTGGCAACGAAGCCATGTACATGCTGCAGGAGGGCACTGCCAGCGCCGAGGATATCGATACCGCATTGCGGATGGGCTTCAATCACCCTATGGGACCGCTTGAACTTGGCGATCTGACAGGTTGGGACACGCGCCTGTCGGTCCTGCGCTACCTGCACTCGACCCTTGGTGAGAAGTTTCGGCCGTGCCCACTCATCATCAAAATGGTAGCCGCTGGCCGTTTGGGCAGGAAGACAGGTCATGGAGTCTACCGATATGAGGATGGCAAGCCAGTCGCCGGTTCGGGCTTGAAGGCGGGCTTCTGATGAATGACAACGATATCGTCATTGTCGAAGCTGTGCGCACGCCGGTGGGTCGCTTTCGCGGCTCGCTCGCGGGCGTGCGTGCTGATCATATGGGGGCATTAGTACTCAACGCTTTGCTCGATCGAACTGGTATTTCGGCGGACCAGGTGAGCGATGTGGTATTTGGCTGTGTGACGCAAATTGGTGAGCAGTCAGCAAACATCGCGCGAACGGCATTATTGAGCGCAGGGTGGCCGTCATCCGTGCCGGGCATGACTATTGATCGCAAATGCGGTTCTGGTGAGGCGGCAGTTCACGTGGCTGTGGGCGCCATTGCATCCGGAGCTGCGCAGATCATGGTTGCCGGCGGGGCTGAAAACATGAGCCGAGTGCCGATGGGCAGCAACCGTGACCTGCACGGCGAAGCCTTTGGCTGGCAAGCCTTGGAGCGCTATGAGCTTACATCGCAAGGTGAGGCTTCTGAGCGCATGGTAGACAAATGGGCGCTGACGCGCGAAGAGCTGGACGCTTTTGCGTTACAGAGCCACAGTCGTGCGGCTGCGGCGGCGGACGCGGGGTACTTCGAGCGGGAGATTGTCCCTGTACCGATTGCAGATTATTGCGAAAAAGACTTTGACGGGGACAGGGGCGTGTTCGGTTACGACGAAACCATCCGTCGCGACACCTCGGCCGAAAAGCTTGCGACGCTGAAGACGAGTTTTCGCCCTGAGAATGGTCGAATCACAGCCGGTAATTCTTCACAGATATCGGATGGTGCTGCGGCCTTGATGCTGATGAAGGCAAGTACCGCTAAATCCTTGGGGCTGAAGCCCAGGGCTAAAATTCGTTCCATCGTTACCGTCGGCGCTGATCCGACACTGATGCTGACCGGACCCATTGCTGCGACCCAATCACTGCTGACAAAAACAGGTCTGACGCTCAGTGATATTGACCTATTTGAAGTTAATGAGGCTTTCGCCTCTGTGCCGCTGGCGTGGCTTCAGGAAATAGGTGCCGCGCCTGACAGGTTGAATGTGAACGGTGGGGCTATCGCGTTGGGGCACCCGCTAGGCGCTAGCGGCGCCCGGATAATGACATCGATGCTGCACGAGCTAGAGCGACGTGGTGCCAGATTCGGTTTGCAAGCAATCTGCTGTGCTGGCGGTCTAGGTACGGCGACATTGCTGGAGCGGTGCGATTGATGTCCCGGATCCAGCCGCTACCTCTGGAACAGCTGCCGGCTTCATTGGCTGATTTGCTGCATAAGGGCGTGAGTTCTGGTGTTCTGAGTTCCACTGTGCCGATTCAAGTATGGGCGAATAGCCCCTCTCACGCGCAAGGCTGGCTGGCTTTGCTTGATCTATTCCACAGTGACAGCAGTCTCCCCGAACGATTGCGGGAGTTGGTGCGGCTTAAAATTGCCGGGATTACCAATTGCCGGGCTTGCCAGGTTGCTCGCAAGAGCGACCAGGTAAGTGAAGAAGAGGTGGCTTGTTTGAGCGCCGATGATGATCGATTTTCTGCCGGCGAGCAGGTTGCAATAAGGTTTGCGCAGTTGTTTGCCTCTGACTATACGGCGATTGATGAAGGTCATTTTGCAGCGCTACGCCAGCACTTTTCTTTAGAGCAGCTCACCGAGCTGAATATGTACTGCGCCTTGATGCTGGCAGGCGGTCGTATGACGTTCGTGCAGCAAGCCTACTGAGGTAATCATATGAACGAACAGCTGCAAGATATCCCCCTCATTACGATTGATGGGAAAGAAGTGTCGCTCAAAGACTATGCGGGCAAGGTCATTCTCATTGTTAACGTTGCATCCAAGTGCGGACTGACTCCCCAGTACAGCAGCCTTGAGAGATTTTATCGGCATCACGCCGAGGAAGGCTTGGTAGTGCTGGGGTTCCCTGCTAATGACTTCAGGGAGCAGGAGCCGGGTACTGATCAGCAGATCGCTGATTTCTGTAAGACCGAATACGAGGTTACTTTTCCACTGTTTTCCAAAATTGCGGTTAGCGGGCCCCACCAGCACCCATTGTACACCGCGTTAGTCAGAGCCAAGCCATCTACTGTGGGTGAGGGAAGCATGCGGCAGCGCCTGCAGGATTATGGTATTGCCGTGAACCTGGAGCCTGAAGTGTTGTGGAACTTCGAGAAATTTTTGATCAGTAGAGAGGGGGAGGTGGTTGGTCGCTTCGCGCCGGATATGGACATCACCGATACTCGCATTCAAGAGGCAATTCGGGCATTGCTTTGAGCTGGTTGTTTTGTTGATCAAAATGTGTAAAACAGTTCAAAAACTAATTTGGGTGTCATAATCTTTTAAAGAAGACAGCGGGCACAATACATTTTCAGTCCGCCGCCACAAACAACAATCAAGAGGTAAGCGATATGTCCGAAGCGGTCAAGAGTGACCTTGAAAAAGTATTTGCCGATGTCGCCAGTAACTATCAGGGCTCTGACATCGATCTGCATGCAACCTACGCGAAGATGCGTGCGGAAACCCCTGTGCTGGAAGCCAACTTCATGGAGCAGTTGGGCGTGCCCTCCATCGCTGG
>CAYTPF010000091.1:0-6110 GCA_964439775.1 uncultured bacterium
TGAAAAAGTTCTTCTAAGATATTACCATTATTATCAATTTTAATTTGATATGCCCATTCAATATCTGTTGTTCTTCCCCAGCTTACCATCATATCTGTTAGACCCATCCCAATTCGACTATCTTCATTACTAAATATATAGCTGTATGTAATGGTTTTGTATGAATTATAATAATCTATTTCGTGCCACATTAATAGGGGTATATCTGTTCTATTAGATTCATCCCACCCATAAATATCACGACCATATAATATAGGAGAATATTTTAGTATATCAGCATCTAGATCTAAGGATATAGGATCAATTATTTCTATCGATTGCAAATGAATATTCTCAGCATTGGCACTTGATTTTAATTCATTAAAATGGAAAGATATTAAGTGATTCCCAGTTTCAAGATAGCCCAGCATTACTTTATAATTATGTTCTTGCTGTCCATTATAAAGCACAATATCTTGATGGTATGTATTATTGATAAGCACCTCTAAAACTGATGATTCCGTATTAGATAATTCCCAATCGGTATTCGTAGAAGCATTCAGATGAAGAATAAACTCGTTTGAGTTATCAATGAGCAAGTTTATAGGCTCAGTTTGTTGATTTGGTGATAGATTAATGTCTAATATGATTTGACAATAAATTAGATTAAACATTAAGAGTAAAATTGCTTTAAAATGATATTTCATATATATTCAGATGTTAATTAATTGTATGTGTTATTTTTATAGTTTATTAATAATGCATTGATTTAACAAGTAAATCATATTGAGAATATATTAAGAAATTGTGGTATAAGAATGATTTTATTATGTAGATTGAATTATGAAAATATTTAAAAAATTTGATTTAAAAACCTCAATCATTTTATTTACATTTCCAGCAGTATCTTTTATTTGTATCCCTATTTATATTTATTATAATGGTATTGTTTGGCAGGAGCCTCTTTTATTATTAGTTGGATGGATTTTGTCTGGCCTTGGAATTACTGTTGGATATCATAGATACTTTTCACATAGATCTTTTAGAGGGAATTTTATCTTTGAGTGGTTGTTTATGCTGCTTGGAACAATGGCAATACAGAATACAATCTTGCAATGGTGTTCTAATCATCGATTACATCATAAAAAATTAGATACAGATGATGATCCTTATAGTATAAAAGAGGGTTTCTTTCATGCGCACATGGGTTGGATTTTAGAACAAAAAGAATTTGCTATTGCTGGAGTTTCAGATTTAAAAGCAAAGCCTGCAGTTATGTTTCAGGCAAAGTACTATTGGTATATTACAATTTTATTATCATTTGTTTTACCTTTTGGTATTGGTTTTTTATATGGCAGACCATTAGGAGCATTGTTATGGGGGGTGATGTTTAGAATTACTCTTGTACATCATTTTACATGGTTCATAAATTCTTTTTGTCATTATGTTGGTCATAAGCAGTATGATAATAAAATTTCTGCAAGGGATTCATGGTTTATGGCTTTATTTACTTTTGGAGAAGGATACCATAACTTTCATCATACTTTTCATTGGGATTATAGAAATGGTATTAGATGGTATGATTTTGACCCAAGCAAATGGGTTATAAAATTTTTATCATTTTTTAAACTTACATATGATTTAAAGGTTGTACCAGACTTTAAAATTTTTAAAGCAAGAATATACTCATTGCAGGATAAGTTTTATCAATTGTCGAAAGATTATAATGTCACTGAGCATTATAAATTAAAACTCAATGAATATATAAATACATCATTTAGTCAAATAGAGTTATTAGAAAATCTTGAAAAAAAATATAATAAAATTAAGTTATCAGGCTTGTCAAAAAATGATATTTTAAATTTAAACCAAACAAAAGAAATGTATTTACTAGATATTAAGAATTCAATAAGCTCAATTATGTTGATGCTAGTTAATATTAAAACTTCAAATTAGATAGTAAAAAAATATGAATTGAAAAACCTCTTTTAAAGAGGTTTTTTTGTTTAAAAAAATGAAACTAAGAAAATTTTCAAAGCAAAATATTAAAGATTATTATGATGCTATAATTATTGGATCTGGTATTAGTGGACTGTGTTGCGCAGCACTTCTTTCTATGGAAGGGAAAAAGGTTCTTGTTCTTGAAAAACATTTTAAAGTTGGTGGTTACACACATACCTTTAAAAGGAAAAAATATGAATGGGATGTTGGTATCCATTATGTTGGAGGAGTACATAAAAAAAATGTCTTTATAAGGCGTCTTTTTGATAAGATTACAAATGAAAACTTAAAATGGAATAAAACCAATGATAATTACGATAGAATCATTTTTCCTGATAAAAGTTATGATTTCATTGCTCCTAAAAATAAATTTATTCAATCTATAAAAACGGCATTTCCTAATGAAATAAATGCTATTGATCAGTATATGGGTATACTGAGAAAAGTTAAAGATGCAAGCATGAAATACTTTGCAACAAAGGCATTGTCTGGAATATCTGAGTTTGCTTTATATAGATATCTTTCTAAAGATTTTTTTAAGTACTCTGATAAAACTACATATGAAGTTTTATCAAATTTAACTTCAAATAAAAAGTTAATAGGTGTCCTAACTGGACAATGGGGTGATTATGGCCTCCCACCCAAACAAAGTAGCTTTGCTATTCATTCTATGATTGCAAATCATTATTTTGATGGTGCAAATTATCCAATTGGTGGATCTAAAATGATAGCTGAAAATATTATTCCTGTTATAGAGCAATATGGTGGTGAGATACTTGTTAGTACTGGAGTTGATAAAATTAATGTTAAAAATAATAAGGTTAAGGGTGTAATTCTAGAAAGTGGAGATTGTATTGATTCTGATATTGTTATTAGTAGTGCTGGTGTTGAAAATACAATTAATAAATTTTTAAGAAATGATGATCAATATAATCAGTATACTAAAAATTTAAAGCAGGTTGATGCTTCAGGCTCACATGTTTGTTTATATATTGGGTTTGATAAGAATGCAAAAGAACTTGGCATATCAGATACTAATTTATGGATATATCCTGGATATGATCATGATAAAAACATTAATGATTATTTAAATAATAAAACTGATGATTTCCCTTTACTATACCTTTCATTTGCATCTTCAAAAGATCCAAAATGGGATACAAACAACCCTAATACTGCAACGATGGAGGCAATAACATTATCATCATATAATGATTTTAATGAATGGAGTAAAGAGCCTTGGTTAAAAAGAGGCAAAAAGTATGAATCATATAAAGAACGTATTTCGCAAAAGATTATAGATGTGATTTATTTGCATCTTCCACATTTGAAAAACAAAATTAGTTATTATGAGTTGTCTACACCATTATCAACCAGAGATATGGCAAATTATAAATATGGCGAATTATATGGGATTAATCATACCCCAGCTAGATTTAGGCAAAAATGGTTAAAGCCAAAAACAAAAATAAATGGTTTATATTTAACTGGCCAAGATATATTAACAGCAGGTTTAGCTGGTGCTTTATCTGCGGGTGCTTTAACAACATCAGTAATTTTAAAGAAAAATTTGTTTAAATCAATATAGAAAAATTTGTATGAATATAAAGTTTTTAATAAATATTATTTTTTTATCTGTAATTATATCGCAAGATGTTAGATATATTGATGAAGTTTTTGATGAGGTTAGTAAAACTGAAGATATAGTTTATGGTAATGCGCCTGATTTGCCATTTATATTTTTATTTGAGTGGAATACATTTGATATAGACCTTTCTATGGATATCTATGAACCTGAAGGAGATACGATTTCTAATAGGCCTGTTATAATTTTTGCTCATACGGGTGCATTTTTCTCAGGACATAATGAGTTAGATGATGTTGTTGATCTATCTATCTCTGCAGCTAAACGAGGATATGTATCTATTAGTATGGAGTATCGACTTGGATTGAATGTTTTAAGTTCATATAGTGGTGAAAGAGCTGTTTATAGAGGAACGCAAGATGCAAGTGCACTTGTAAGATATTTAAGAGAATTTCATGATGAGTTAAGAATTGATCCTGATAAAATATTTATTTGGGGTACAAGTGCTGGAGCTTTTGTAGGTTTGCATTTAGCATTTTCTGATGATGATGAGCGGCCGGAATCAACATATGGTGGTACTTTTGATCCAGATTTAGGTTGTATAGATTGTGAAGGTAATGATTATAACCAAAATAGTAGGCCAAATGGATTAGTAAGTTGTTGGGGTGCAATCGGAAATCTTACTTGGATCGAAGAAGATAATAATATTCCAACTATCATGTTTCATGGAACATTGGATCCTATTGTTCCATTTAACTCGGGCTTCCCATTTACTATAGATATAGCATTGCCTTTTGTATATGGTTCAAATTTAATCCATCAAAGATTAAATGAAGTTGGTATTGAAAATGAGCTTTATGTAGGTGAAGGTGAATTGCATGAATATTGGGGAACTGTAAATGGTAATTGGTTTGATGGTCCAAATGATAATTTTTATATAATACAAGATTTAGCTTTTAATTTTTTATATAATACATTTGATATAGATATTGGTGATCTTAACCAAGATAGTTTTATAGATATTATAGATATTGTAATTTTGGTAAATGTTGTTTTAGGTACTGAAACTAATGATTTATCAGATATTAATGATGATGGTTTAGTTAATATTTTAGATATCATCGAGTTGGTTAATATTATTTTAAGTTGATTTTAGTTTAGTGAAATGATTACAGTAGATTCTTTATATAAAGAATTTCCGGATAAAATTCTTTTTAAACACATATCTTTTAAATTAAAAGATAATATGCGTGTTGCTATTGTTGGACCCAATGGTTCAGGAAAATCTACATTGTTAAAAATTATTTTAAATTTTGAAAATTATGATTCAGGGAAAGTAGATGTTGGTCGATCTATTTCAATTGGATATTTACCACAAGAAATTGTTGAAGGTACAGAGAAAACTATTATTGAAGAGGTTTTGAATTCATTCCCAGAAATTTCTACTATTGAAAATGAAATAAAGTTATTATCTGATAAAATAGAAGATGACCCATCAAATAAAAAAAATATAAATCAATTATCAAGCCTACAAGATAAATTCCAAGAATTGGGAGGTTGGGAAATTGAAAAAAATGCAAAAGTTATTTTAGGAGGCTTAGGTTTTAAAGAAGAACAATTCGATATGCCTTTTAATTCATTTAGTGGTGGATGGAGAATGAGGTGTCTACTGGCTGGCATCTTACTTAGAAAGCCCAACTATTTATTTTTTGATGAGCCAACTAACCATTTAGATCTAGAAGCTATTATTTGGATGGAAGATTTTTTGTCAAAATGGCGAGGTGGATTAATTATGATCAGTCATGATAGAGAATTTTTAAATAAATCTGTTAATAATATTCTAGAGTTAGATAGAGGTAATGCAAAGCTATATAAAGGTAATTATAATTTATATCTTAAAACTAAAGAAGAAGATCAAATTCAATATATAAGAGAGTACAAAAATCAACAAAAAAAGATTACCCATCTTGAGCAGTTTATTGAAAGGTTTAGGTATAAAGATTCAAAAGCAAAACAGGTCCAGAGTCGAGTTAAAGAACTTGAAAAGTTAGATATTATTAAACCAATAGACGTAGATAAATCATTAATAAATATAAATATCCCACAGCCTGATAGAGGCCCATTAAAAGTAGTTGAATTAAAAAATGTTAAAAAAGAATATGGTAAGATTTTAGTTTATGATAGTTTAGAGCTATTAATTGAAAGAGGTCAAAAGGTGGCATTGGTTGGTCCTAATGGATCAGGCAAAACAACTCTGTTAAAGTTATTAGCTCAAGTAGAAGATTTGAGTGCAGGAGAATTAGTATTTGGTCCTGGAATTAAGATAAAATATTATGCACAACATCAATTAGAAATTTTAGATCCTAATTCAACAATTTATGATAGTATTTCAAGTATTTCATCAGGATGGTCAGAAACAGAGATTAGAAGTTTTTTAGGTTCTTTTTTATTTAAAAATGATACAATTCAAAAAAAGGTTAAGGTCCTTTCTGGTGGAGAAAAGGCAAGATTGGCATTAGCAAGGCTTCTTGTAGATCCTGCACAT
>CAYTPF010000092.1:0-6108 GCA_964439775.1 uncultured bacterium
TTATGAATGGAGGCATGAAGGAAAAAATAAAATTAAACATCATATATACTTTAATAATAAAGAATTATTTGCATTTGCAGGACTTTGGGATAGGTGGGTAAACAAGATGACGGGTGAGATAATTAGTTCATTTTCAATAATAACTCAAAAAGCATCTGGTATAATGGAGCATATACATAATTCTAAGCTTAGACAGCCAATTATTATAGATAAAAGGAGTAGAGATAAGTGGAATCAATTATATAACTATAAAGAGATAATAAATAAATCAGTTGATACTAAGCTAGAGTATACTTTAGTGTGACAATAATTGTTTTGTAAACTAATATTTTTTTTAAATAGTTGTTATTTATAAACCTTGCTTATCCATTTCACGTTTCCTCATAGGCATAGAATCAATTTTTTGTATAATTAAATCAAAATTTATTGATGAACTATAAATCTCTTTTATATTTCCATCTTTACCAATAAGAAATAAAGTATTTTCACTTTTAGGATCTATTTTTTTAAATAATGAGTTATCAAATTGTTTCTTCATTTTTATTTTATCTATATAGGATGATTTGCTTTCAATAGTTATAATTATAACATCTCTTTCAATGAATTGTTTTGTATATTTTTCAATATTGTTAATAATAGATAAATCATTTACATTTACTAAAATAAGTAATCTATTTTTCCATTTGAAATTTTTTATAGTAGTATAATTTTTGTAATTCATCTCTATGTTTTTATTATAGTATTGATTAGAACAACTATTTAAAAGAAATACTAGCACAAATATTATTTTCATAGAATTGAAATTGCTTTCAAAAAAATAGAATGAGTTTAGTTTAGTTGTCTTTTAAATGTAGCAATAATTTGTTTTGTGTAGCCTGCATCATTGTTACTTATAATAGAAACTAATTCCCAGCCATCTTTGCCATAATTGTTATAATCTTTCTCGATTTCAGAATCATTGATTTTTTTTGAGAAAACACCTTTAGTATCATTTGTGACAATTTTATATTCATATTTCATTTTAATCTCCTTTGTTTATTTGTACATAATATAATAATTAAGATCCTTATGTGATGCACCTCTTTGTGTATATTTGCTTTCTGTTGTAAATTAGGTTAATATGCAAAAGTGTGTACTTATATTAAGTTTTTTTACCTTAGTTTATTCTTTAGAGGTAGGTGATATTGTCATTACAGAATATTTCAGCAGAAGTAATGACGATATTCCCGATTATATAGAAATCTATAATTCTTCTTCAAATGAAATTATTTTATCAAATATATTAATGGAACTAACTAATAATGCAGTCAGGGAACTACCAAATTACTCACTAAATTCAAATGATTATGTTTTGTTAATTTCTGCTGAAGGTTTATTTAGAGATGAAGATGGGAATATATATCTCCCTGAGGATGACCCTAGAAGGAATCCTGCTAATGAGATGTATAATGATGGATACGAGAATGCACCTATTTTACCTAATTCTATTTTAATTGGAGATGATGATGAAAATTTATTTTTTGTTCAAAATTCAGTTAATAATATTAAAGTGCTTTTTAATGATTTGATAATAGATGAAATAAGTTGGAATAATTCTAATTGTGAAAATTTAGAATCTGAAGAAGAATGTGAGTCTGAAGAATTTTCAAATCAATGCAAATGGATTTATTCTAGATGTTTATCTAGTTTTTTAGATTATGGAAACATTTGCTCTGATCCTCAATTTGATAATAGGAATGATTGTGAAAATGCAGGTTTTGAATGGTCAGCATTTAATAAAGGATTTGCTAGTGAGTTTGTTATTGATCCTTCTTTATCTGATTCTTTTATAGCTAACGATAATGGCGACAATTGGTCTAAATCTTATCATACTCCTTATTTTATGTTTAATGACGAGTCAGATGATGCTGAGCAAGAATATGGTTCTCCAGGATGTGATAATTTATTGGGATGCGAGGAGCTTATAGATACAGGCACAATCCTAGTCCCACAAGACTACCCTACAATCCAAGCAGGAATAGATGCTGCTAGTGATGGTGATACAGTATTAGTAGCTGCTGGTACTTATTATGAGAATATAAACTTTAATGGTAAGAATATAGCTGTTATAGGTGAAGATAGAGAGACGACTATTATTGATGGTGGGCAGAATGGTAGTGTAGTGCAGTTGCAATATGGAGGAGGCTTTGAAACGTTGTTAAGTAGTTTTACTTTGCAAAATGGCTCTGATCATTATGGTGGTGGAATAAATTTAATATTCTGCGATATCAAATTAAAAAATCTTATAATACGTGATAATTCATCTACTTATGGAGGTGGAGTGAGTTTTGGTGCTTCTGATCCTATATTTGAAAATGTTATAATAATTAATAACATAGCAAGCTATCGTGGTGGTGGGCTGCATTTTTATAATGTATCATATCCTCAATTTACAAATATTAGTATAACTGGAAATTCTGCTAATGAAGGTGGAGGTGTATTTGCTGGTGACAATTCAGCCTCATCTTTCATAAATGCAAATATTTCTAGCAATAGTGCTGATAAGGGTGGTGGTATTTATCATTCTTGGAGTTCTGATATGAATCTTGTAAATGTAACTAATGCATATAATACTGCAATTGAGGGATGTGCTATTTATCAATACTTTGCTGATTTGACAATGATTAATTGTATTCTATGGAATAATCCTATAAATGAAGTGTACTTAGTTGGCTATAATGAAAATAATGATGCTAGTATTTCAATTGGATATTCAAATATAAATGGTAATGAAACGTCAATTATTTCTAATCAAAATAGTACAATTAGTTGGCTTGAAGGTAATATAAATTTTGACCCACAATTCACAGACCCAGAAAACGGAGACTTTACACTCCAACCAACATCACCTTGTATAGATGCTGGAGACCCTAATTCTCCATTAGACCCTGATGGTACTATAGCTGATATGGGTGCATATTATTTTCATCAAATACCTGGCTGTACAGACTCATCTGCTATTAACTACAATTCTTTAGCTAATATAAATGACGGTTCTTGTTACCATGATACAGTAAATGATATTGATGGCAATGAATATCAAGCTGTACAGATAGGTGAACAGCTTTGGATGAAGGAGAATTTAAAGGTTACTCACTATAGTAATGGTGATGAGATTCCAAATCTTTCTAATAATAATGATTGGTGTAATCTTAATACAAATGGTGCTTATTGTGATTACAATAATGAACCAAGTAACTCTGAAGTTTATGGAAGAATTTATAATTGGTTTGCTGCTACAGATGAAAGAAATATATGTCCTGAAAATTGGCATATACCAAATTCAGAAGATTTTGAAATTCTAGAAAGCTTTTTAGGAAATATAGAAATAGGTGCTATTTTAAAAGATACAGGAACAATTGAGGATGATAATGGATTATGGTATAGTCCAAATACAGGAGCAAGTAATGAATTAGGATTTTCCGCTATTCCATCTGGATCTAGAACAAGTAATGATGGACAATTTTTAGATAGAGGATATAGTGTTGGTTTTTGGTATGATTTTGATAATAGTCAAGAATACAATGGAGTAAAGTTACTTAGACATGATTCTGCTGAGTTAACTAATTTAGTACTTGGTACTAGAGGAGGTTTGTCAATTAGATGTGTCGCAGATAATGATATTTTAGGCTGTACTACCTCAAATGCCTGCAACTATAATCCAGAAGCAACAGAAGATGATGGAAGCTGTATATATGCTGAAGAGTTTTATGATTGTGATGGTAATTGCATAGCAGAGCTTGATTGTTTAGGTGAATGCGGTGGATTAGCTGTAATTGATGAATGTGGAGTCTGTGATGGTGATGGATCTTCTTGTGCACCTTATTATACATTTGTAGATATAGATTGTAGAACAATGGAAGTTGTTTTATCTCATAGTTTTGATTTGAGTGCATTCCAATTTGATTATCAAGGTTTTCAAATTACAGAAATTTTGCCTATTGGCTCAACATTAGAATATGATTTTGAAATATCTTTTGGATCAAATCGCGTAATCGGTTTTAGTTATACTGGCGGTGTCATTCCTGCAGGTGAATCTATTTTATTTAGATTTACATATATACCAATTGAAAATGAAGCATGTATATATGATGTTTTTTACTCTGAGGATGATTTAAATTTTATTGAAGGAGAATCCCAATGTAGAGGTATAAATAATGATACATTGGGATGTACTGAAATTAATGCTATAAATTATGATCAATGTGCAATTATTGATGATAACTCTTGCTTATATAATTTTAATAAACCACTTAATAATGGTTCAAATCTTATAAGTTTCTGGGCATTACCTGAAGATAAGTCAATAGCAAATGTATTTAGCAATGTAAGTTACTGTGTAAGTGGTGTAATAGGAGAAGGTGTTGCCGCCTCAAACCTTGGGAATTGTGAAGATGGAGGATGTACTTGGGTTGGAAGTTTAAGTGAAATTAGTCCTACATCAGGATACTGGGTTATAGCTGATTATGAATGCAATCTAAGCTTAGAAGGTTACATGGAAGATAACCTCGTTTATGAATTAAATGAAGGTACAAATTTAATATCATATCCATTTCCAGGTTCTATGGATATATCATTATCAATTCCTGATATAGCTGAAGGCTATTTTACAGGTATTATAGGAGAAGGTGTGGCAGCGAGTCAAATAGCCCCACAAACATGGGTAGGAAGCTTAAATGAACTGCAAGGTGGCAATGGATACTGGGTTAAAGTAACTTATCCATTTGAGTTTAGTTTTACACATCCAGATAGTGTGATTATAGTAAGCCCACAATTACCAAATATTAGGAAATAGAAAATATGAAGAAAATTATTTTATTGAGTTTAATAAGTACATTTATGTATTCACAGAATTGTCATGAACCAACAGGTTGGTGTTATGATTTATCAACAGAAGTAGCATATTATATGTTTGAAACTGTGAGAGTTGGTGGTGAGCTTGCTATCCCTTGCGGGGGGTACAATGGTGGAGGTTGTGATGATGCCATTAATGATGTAATTGGTGCATTTTGTAATAATACTATGGTAGGGTTTGATTATATTCTAAGTTCATTTACAACCATACCTACACATGGTAATACCATAGAAAATCATTTTCCTGGATATTGTGAATACGGTGATGTGCCACAGTTCAAATACTATGATGCATCTAATAATATAATTATAAATATATATAATAATAATTTGTCACCTAGTACTCATGGTGATGGTACTGTTGAAGCTTTTATAAATAATAATATTAATATAGTAGGTGATCTATATATTAATATGACTGAATGTAATAATGATTTAGGTGTAGGTTTTATTGATAATTGTGGTATATGTTCAGGTGGAAATACTGGTCTTATACCAGATGCTGATATGGATTGTACTGGTTTATGTTTTGGAAATGCTTTTGAAAATGAATGTGGTTGTGTTGGAGGTAGTACAGGTTACAATGAATACTATTGTTATGGATGCACAAACTCATGTTCAGCTAATTATGAAGAATTTTATACAATAGATGATGAAAGTTGTGATGGTAGTAACTTGATTATAAATTATAATTTAATCCATACAAATAATTTGGTTGGTTATTCTAGGCAAAGTCAATCAATATCTTCAGCTATACCAGATCAATTTGAATCATATATTATTAAAATTATCGGAGAAGGCGTAGCAGCAACCCAGATACAAACAGGTGTTTGGGTAGGATCATTAACAACGTTGAAACCTGGTGATGGTTTATGGATAGAAGTTTCAGAGCCTATTGAAAACTTTTATTTCGAATAAATAATTCCCTGATTTGAGTACTTACTCACTACACTCATATTGAAAGCAAACATTAGTATTGGCTTGAAACCAATAGCCATCACCACTTTGTAGATTGCTTAAGCTACCAATCCAACCAACACCTTCTAAATAAGAAGCTGCGACACCTTCACCTATGATAGCATCTAAAAAAGTCTCACTACTTGGTATTGCTACTGCTATAGGGATAGCATTGTCACAAGGATAGGATACAAGGTTATTACCTTCGTTTATACAATATTCAAAGCCTTCTTCTATGTAACCTGTGTCTTCTTCGGG
>CAYTPF010000093.1:0-6030 GCA_964439775.1 uncultured bacterium
TGAACCACAATTTGAAGGTCAAACAAAAACAAAATTAGGAAACGGAGAAGTTAAAGGAATTTGTGATTCTGTAATAATGGAAGGATTAACAGAATTTTTTGAACAAAATCCAAATGTAGCAAAAAGAATAATACTAAAAGCTGAACAATCAGCAAAAGCAAGAGAAGCAGCAAGAAAAGCAAGAGAATTGGTAAGAAGAAAAGGGGCATTAGAATTTTCAGGCCTACCAGGAAAACTTGCTGATTGTTCAGAAAAAGACCCTAGTTTAAGCGAAATTTATCTTGTTGAGGGAGACTCTGCAGGAGGGTCAGCGAAACAAGGAAGAGATAGAAAGTTTCAAGCAATATTGCCTCTAAGAGGAAAGGTAATTAATGCAGAAAAAGCAAGATTTGATAAATTACTTTCAAATAATGAGATTCAAACAATTATAACAGGAATAGGAGCAGGTTTTTCTGAAGACAACGAAGATTCTATAGGAAAATTTAATCTAGAAAAACTAAGATATCATAAAATAATAATAATGACTGATGCAGATGTAGATGGAAGCCATATAAGAACATTATTATTAACATTTTTATATAGAAATATGCCAGATTTATTTTTAAGAAGACATATATATATAGCTCAGCCGCCATTATATAAAATTTCTCAAGGAAAGAAATTTTCTTATGCATATTCAGAAACAGAAAAAGAAGAAAAAATAAAACAATATCAAGAACAAAACAAGACCAAGACATCAATTCAAAGATATAAAGGATTGGGAGAAATGAATCCTGAACAATTATGGGAAACAACAATGGATCCTGAAAATAGAACTTTATTAGAAGTAACAGTAGATGATGCTGAAGAAGCAAACAAAACCTTTATAAAGTTAATGGGCGAAGAGGTAGAGCCAAGAAGAGAGTTTATTGAAACAAATGCAAAATTTGCAACTAATTTGGATATTTAAAAATGACAGAAAATAATAATAATGAAAACATAAAAAACGACAATATACAAACAAGAGACATTGTAACAGAGATGAATGAATCTTATTTAACATACTCAATGTCTGTAATTGTAAGCAGGGCGCTTCCTGATGTAAGAGATGGTTTAAAGCCAGTTCATAGACGGGTGTTGTTTGGTTCTTCTGAATTAGGAGCAAATTGGAACAGACCATATAAAAAATGTGCAAGAACGGTTGGAGAGGTTTTAGGAAAATATCATCCTCATGGTGATAGTTCGGTATATGATGCGTTGGTAAGAATGGCACAACCATGGTCGTTAAGATATCCTCTAATAGATGGACAGGGAAATTTTGGTTCTATTGATGGAGATAGCGCTGCAGCAATGAGATATACAGAATCAAGAATGGAAAAAATATCATCAGAAATGTTAAGAGATATAGAAAAAGATACTGTTTCATGGCAACCAAATTTTGATGATACAATTGAAGAACCAACAGTTCTTCCAACGGTAATACCCACACTATTGATGAATGGGGCAGATGGAATTGCCGTAGGAATGGCAACAAAAATACCTCCACACAATTTAAAAGAATTAATATCAGGACTAATAGCGCTTTTAGATAATTCTGAAATAACAATAGAAGAGCTAATTGAAAATCATATAAAAGGACCAGATTTTCCAACAGGTGGAACAATTATTGGTACAGATGGAATAAAAGATGCGTATTTAACAGGTAGAGGAAAATTATTAATAAGAGGAAAAGCAGAAATTGAAGAAACAAGAACAGGAAGAGAAAGAATTGTAATAAATGAAATTCCATATCAAGTAAATAAAGCAAATCTTATTGAAAAAATAGCACATCTAGTAAGAGATAAAAAATTAGAGGGAATATCTGACTTAAGAGATGAATCAGATAAGCAAGGAATAAGAATAGTTATAGAGTGTAAAAGAGACGCAATAGCAAATGTAGTTCTAAATAATCTATATAGCCAAACACAACTTCAAGATAGTTATGGAATAATATTATTAGCGTTATCAAATGGCGTTCCAGGAGTAATGAATTTAAAAACAATATTAAAACATTTTTTAAAATTCAGAAGAGAAATAATTATAAAAAGAACAAAGTTTGAATTAAACGAAGCAGAAGCAAGGGCACATATTTTAGAGGGATTAAAGATTGCATTAGACAATATTGATAAAATAATAGAATTGATAAAAAAATCAACAGATCCGAATAGCGCAAACATCTCTTTGCAAACAAAGTTTAAATTGTCAGAAAAACAAGCAAAAGCAATATTAGAAATGCGACTTCAAAAATTAACATCGCTTGAAACAGACAAAATTGTAGAAGAATATAAAGAATTGTTATTGTTAATTAAAGATTTAAAAGATATTTTAGAAAATGATTCTCGACAAAGCATAATAATAAAAGAAGAGTTTGAAGAAATTCTTGAAAAATATGGAGACGAAAGAAAAACAAACATTATAGAAGGATCAGGAACATTATCTATTGAAGATATGATTGTAGAAGAAGATATGGTAATAACAATAACTCACAATGGATATATAAAAAGACTAGCATCAGCAGGATGGAAAACACAAAGAAGGGGTGGAAGGGGAATGAAAGGAGCTCAAACAAAAGAAGAAGACTTTGTTGAACATCTATTTGTTGCCTCAACTCATGACCACATGTTGTTTTTTACAGATAGAGGAAAATGTTATTGGTTAAAAGTTCATGAAATACCTGTAGGTAGCAGAGCTTCACAAGGAAGAGCAGTAGTAAACTTAATAGGGTGTGAATCGGGTGAAAAGGTAAAGGCATATGTATCAGTAAAAGAATTTAATCCAAATCACAATATAATGATGGCAACAAAAAATGGAATGATAAAAAAATCTTCTCTTTCTCTGTATTCAAAGCCAAGAAAAGGCGGAATATATGCAATAGAAATTAGAGATAATGATGAGCTTATAGAGGCAAAAATTACAAATGGTGAAAATAAAATAATTTTAGGAACAAGCTCAGGAAAATCAATTTTATTTAATGAAACAGATATAAGATCAACAGGAAGAAAAACAATGGGAGTTCGAGGAATTAGGCTGGGACACTCAAAAGATAAATTAATAGGAATGATCGTTGCAGAAGAAGAAGGAACAGTTTTGGTTGCATCTTCAAAAGGCCTTGGAAAAAGAACAAACATAGATCAATATAGAGTACAAAAACGAGGAGGAAAAGGAGTAATTACATTAAAAACAACAAATAAAGTTGGAAACATGGTTGCAATATTAGATGTTGTAGAAACAGACGATTTAATGATAATTACAAATAAAGGAGTAATGATAAGGCAATCAGTTGAACATATAAGAACAATAGGAAGAAACACTCAAGGAGTTAAATTATTAAAATTAGATGATGGATCAAAAATATCATCAATAACCAAGGTAATGGACAAAGAAGAAAAAGAAAAAGAAAATGAAATAAACGAAGAAGATGAAATTTAAAATTGAAAAAATTTTAAAAAAAATAGAAGAAATAAAAAAAAACAAAACAAAAAAAATACATTTAATAGCAGTAACAAAAAACCAACCATTAATAAAAATAAAATCAGCCATAGAAAACGGTATCTATATGGTTGGAGAAAATAAAGTTCAAGAAGCAGAAAAAAAATATAATAAAATAGAAGAAAAAATAGAAAAACATTTTATTGGACATCTTCAAAGAAATAAAGTAAAAAAAGCTATAAAAATATTTGATGTAATTCAAACAGTCGACACGCCTAAATTAATAAATAAAATAAACAAAATAGCAAAAGAACTTCGAGTAACACAAAAAATAATGTTGCAAATAAATACAGGAAAAGATGAAAAAAAATATGGATTTGAAACAGAAGAAATATATAATTATATAGAAGAATTTAAAAAATTAAAAAACGTAATTATAATTGGAATAATGACTATTGCCCCAAAAATAAAAGATAAAAAAAAGCTAATAAATATTTTTAAAACAACAAAAGAAATCCAAAAAGAAATCCAAAAAGAAATAAAAGAATGTAAATATTTATCAATGGGAATGAGTGAAGATTATATTGAAGCAATAAAAGCAGGGGCAACACATATAAGAATAGGAACAGCGCTTTTTGGAAAATAAAAAAATAATTTTTTATACGCCATTGTTATATAAAACAGAAAAAAATAACAATGGAAAGAAGATTTTGTTAACAAACTTTAAAAAAACAATAGAAGAAATAAAATTAGTAAAAAATAGAAAAATAGAAATATGGGGAGCAACAGTAACAAAAGATAAATTAGAAAAAGTTTATGAAGTAAAAGATCATATAAATTTTTCAGGAAACAACCCTCTTATAGGACAACAACAAAATATAAAAACTAATTTTCCAGACATATCAAACTTATATGAAATTACAAAAAATGGCATCATAACAACAACACGAGGAAAATATTTTTTAAAAGATAAAAACTATAAATATCCAACACAATATTTTTGTTATTTTGCTATTATGGCAAGAGCAATAGGAGTAAAAAAAATAAAAGGATATTTAATAAACAAAGATATTAACATTCTAAAAAAGCATATTCTTGCCAAAACTTAACAGAATGCGCCCAATCTTCAGAAGAATAAAAAGCCTTTGTTCCCCCCGTTAATTCAAGCTGATTTCTCATCATAGTAACAGGCCCCATAGGGATATTGTCAAAGCCTTTTGGCAAAACATTAAAACTAATAAGCTCCCAATCTGCAGAGGTTGAGTTTTCTTTGTTTTCAAGCAAAACATCATGTCTATATAAAATTAAATCAACAAAAAAAGCTTTTTCTGGCGTTCCATTTAAAGCACGAGTTTGTATATATGGGTCTTCATTTTCTCTTCTTTTAACAACCTTAGAAGAAAGAATGGTGTTGGAATTAATTTTTATTAAAGGACAAAAAAAATGTTTAGAAAAACTTTTATCAGCGCGAACTAAACAAACGCCATCTCTATATCCAGGAATTATATGATTCCCAGGAGAATTTAATAGAGTTTCTGCGTGTTGGGCAATTTCCTCAAAAGAAAGATCAAAAGAATAGGATTTTCCAGAACCCTTTGTTTGTCTTTTTACAAAATCATTAACCAAAACAGATAAATTTTTCAATTATATTTCTCCTTTCATTATATCTTTAAATTAAATTAATAACATGGGATGTATTTATAAAGAGATAAAACTGCAAAATAAAAATAGAGGAGTTCACTTAATAACAAGCGAAATAATAAACAATATAGAAGAAATAAAAAAAATAGATTGTGGAACGGTAAATATTTTTATAAAGCATACGTCAGCATCAATAACAATAAATGAAAATACAGATATAGATGTAAGAAAAGACTTTGAATATTATTTAAACACAGTAGTGCCAGAAAAAGACCCAAACTATACACACATTCAAGAAGGCCTAGACGACATGCCTGCCCATATAAAATCAATATTAATAGGAAACAATATAACCATACCATTTAAAAAGGGAAAACTTTCTTTGGGAATGTGGCAAGGAATATATTTATGCGAACATAGAAATAAATCAAAAGAAAGAACTTTAATTATAACTATAAATTATTAATGTGAAAATAAAAACAATAATAGAAATAGCTCTAGGAATTTTGCTTGTGATTATAGGATTAATAGGGGGATTAATACCAATATTTCAAGGATGGATATTTGGAATTCCAGGATTAGTAATTTTATCAAAACATTTTAAAACAGCAAAAACAATTTTAAAATGGGCAAAAAAAAAGATTACCAACGATGGTAGGCAGGATGACTTGAATCAACAGCAACAAAAGTTCCTAAACAAGAAGCAAAAAGAACATCATCAACCAGAAGATGGGCATTAATTTTAGCAACATTGTTCTTTATTGAAACAAGCTCAGCAGAAAGAGTTAATAAGCGGTCAGAGGGGGTCGGCTTTTTTAATTTTATAGAGTAATCAGCCGTTACAGTACAAGGAGTTGTTTTTAAATTTTGACTTTTCAAACTGCAAGTTTTCAAATTTTGACTTTTCAAATTTTAACATTTCAAATTTTTGCCACACTCGGC
>CAYTPF010000094.1:0-5958 GCA_964439775.1 uncultured bacterium
CAAACAATTCATTTTTACCAACTTCTTTTTCACGCTCTTTTCTAAGACGATCAGCTTCTTTTTTTATACTATCTTGCAAATTGATTTTATTTTCAATTTTAGTAGATTTACTAACTTTTTTGACAGATTCATCAATATCAGCTAATGGATTTTTGCTTTGATCTGTTTTTCTGCGCGTATCTACAATTGCTTGTCTAGCTTGCTCCTTCCTAAATCTATCGATTTGAAGCTTTTCTTTAGAAAATTCTGACAAAATTTTCTTATAACTCTCCTCATCAACCTCCGACATTAGCGATGCAACTTCAATACCATTATTTTTTAAAAAATTTATTATTTCATTATGAGAAATATTTAATTCTTTGGCTATTTGAAATATTCTTTTTTTAGATGATGGCATAAATTTTAATTCTCATTATTTTCTATTATAATTTGAGTTAACTTTTCTAATGTTTTCTCACCTATTCCATTTAAATTCAAAAGTTCCTTCCTATCAGAATCAAGAAAATCGTTACAAGTAATAACACCAAACTCATTAAGTACTTTTACATATTTATCATTAATATCTTCTATATCTGATATATTTATTTTACCAGATTCTGCACTATTGTATTCAGATTCTTTAACAGCATCAATCTTATATCCAGTGATATCAGAAGCCAATTTTATATTCTGACCGTTTTTACCAATAGCTAGAGGCAATTCCTCATCATCAAATACAGCTACAACATATTTTTTATCTTCGTCAATAAACATATTTAATGGTTTTGCAGGAGATAATGCTCTTGATATTAATACTTCAACTTGAGGTGTCCAATTTATAATATCAATTTTTTCTCCATTCAATTCCCTAACAATAGCTTGAATTCTACTTCCCCGCATTCCAACACAAGCACCTACTGCATCAATTCTTTTATCAGAAGAAAATACAATTACTTTACTTCTATCACCAGGGACCCTTGATACTTCCTTTATATCAATAATACCATCTTCAATCTCAGGAATTTCCATTTCAAATAATCTATTTAAGAAAACATTATCACTCCTTGATAAGATAATATCTGGACCTCTTGGAGTCCAGTCTATACTTTTAACAATTGCTCTAACAGTATCTCCCCTCCTGTACCTATCATTCTGTATTTGATTTTCAATAGGTATACGTAATTCTATTTTATCAATGTTAACATATACATTATCCCTGTGAATTTGATGTATATAACCAACAACTATTTCTCCAATTTTAGATTCATATTCATCAAAAATTACTTGTTTTTCAACATCTTTTATTTTTTGACTCAAATGTTGTTTTGCCGTATTAATTAGTCTTCTACCAAAATCACTAGGTTGATGTACTTTAATAAATGGATCTCCGATAACTAATGATGGTTCTAATTGATTTGCTTCTTCCAAGCTAATTTCTTTTACATCATCACCCACTTCAGAAACAATCATCATTTCTTGATATATTTCTATTTCGCCTTTTTCCATATTAACTATAACACTAAAATTATCACATTCTTCACCATACTTCTTTTCTATCAAAGTCATAAATAAATCTTCAATTATAGTACCTAAATTTGTTCTATCAATATTTTTTTCTCTAGCTATAACAGAGAAAGCCTCAATGATACTTTGATTATTATGCATACTACCTCTTTAATTTTCTTTCTAAAATAAAGAAAGTGGGTTTTCTGCCCACTTTCATCATTTAAATTTATAATTTATTTATTTATTAAATCAATTTCTTTTATTTACTTAATAAAAAATTTAGCTGCCCCTCTAATTGTTGAGCTTCATTTTTTAAGTTATATTTCAAATCATCTAAAGATATTATATCTTGAACAACTTCAAATGCAGAAGAATATTCATTCATTAGCTTATAAGTTTTTGCAACATTTAACAAATACTGCACCTTGAATGCATTAACTACATCCAATTTAGATGCATTTTTATAAAATTTTAAAGCTTCGCTATTTTCGCCTTTATCCAAATAAATATCTCCTAATTTATTTAATATTGATGATCTCAATATTTCATCATCTATTGAATTTGATAATTCATTTAATAAAACAATAGCATCATCTATCATATCATTATCTAGATAATCGTTTGCTAAATAAAACTTAGCAATATCTGCACTTTTTGTCGATGGATAATCGGTAACAACATTATTTAAATCAACAATAGCATCATCGATATTAGAATCTATGTATAAGTTTAAAGCTTTTCCAGTCAATACTTTAGAGTCATTTTCTTTATTTATTTGAGAATCATTATAATATAAAAAGCCAAAGAGCACAAGAGATACACCCAATAAATACTGGAAATAATTAGTCTTGTTATCTTGAATAGTCTTTATAAAAGATATGATTTTATCTCTTACAATATCCTGTTTTAAATCATTTTTTTCTGACATTTCATTCCTTATTTAAAATTTAAGTACCCTCGTCCGGAATCGAACCGGAAACCTTTCACTTAGGAGGCGAACGCTCTATCCTATTGAGCTACGAGGGCAATTATTCACTCTCCTATTGACATAATATAATTTTCTTTATTTGTTAAATAATAAATATTTTTTATTTATTTAAATATTATTTTAAGACTAAAAATAAATAACTGCGTTTATAGCTACCATTAATATGGCTTAAAATATAGGTACCAGAAGATACTTGATTACCAACAAAATCTGTGCCATCCCACGTTACATTTTTTAGCTTATCAATTCGAGGATAATCCTTAAAAATATTTTTTACTTTTTTACCACTAATATCAAAGATATCAATACTGTAAATTTGATTTTCTCTAGTATATACAAATGTATTAAAACTTAGATCTAAATTAGGATTGAATGGATTAGGATAGGGAACAGATCCATATTCTTCTGGAGTATTATCTACATAAGATGAATCTTCATATGACAATCGAATTGCCCAATTTCCATATCCTGTTAATAATGAATATGATAACCCTGAAGCAAAAGAATAATATGAATTTGTTACTTCACTTGTATAATTTGAAACACCCATAGCATTATCATTCAACTCAATTGTAACATAAATACTTTCATTATCTACAAAAATATTTTCCTTAGCAATATTTAATCTGTTCCATCCATTAGCCGTAGACAAACATATAGATGTATCAATTTGAGGAGTATAATTAAAACCACCTTTATTAATACTAATCTTTACTCTACTATCTTTAGCTAGCATATAATCAACATTGGTTAATAATGCCGAAGTATCAACTTCAAACACTATTCCGGCAAACCAAGTATCAACAGATTCAAAATTTAAATAATTATCACTATATCCAGAGTCATACTTAATAGTATTTAATTTCGATGCATTTTCAATACTTAATTCTATTTCATTTGTATTGTTCATACCATCATAATTAATAAATGTGTAAAGCAAATCATCATATTTAGATGTATCTGAAAATTGCCACAAATCATCACTACTTTCAATTGCTATTTTTTTATTATAATTATTCATAATGACTTTATCTTCATAATCTAAATTATTTAAATAAATTTTATCAATACCTGCTGGTATTAACAAATTATAAAATGAATAATCCGGCATGTCATTAATTGTTATTAATTCGGATGAATAAGAATCTATAATAATATTTGGTGAAACATCAGGGATACAATTGGTAATATTATATTCATTATTTATCGTATTTAAAATCCATTCATCAAAAAATATATCAAAATTTGTATAATTATAATTCATAAGAACATGTTTAATTGATTCTAAATGAGAATATTCTGAATCATTAAAAATATCTTGAATAATAAAAAGTCCATTATTTTCAATCTCATAAAGATATCTCATAAACAAAGCAGATTTTGAATAATATTGTAATCCATTATCAATCCATTCATCTAGTCCAACTTTAGTATTTGCCAAATAAAATCCATAATCCCTATTGCCTAGTCCAAGAATAGATGGAACTAGATCTGCTAATCCTTCATCAACCCATGGATTTATCAATCCATTAGAATCAATAATTTCAAAGGGATCAGAATTGTAATGCAATAAATGTTCATATTCATGAGCCAATGTGTAAATTGCCTCTTTCGGAAATTGAGAAATCATATCTACTGGATTAGAATCAATATATACAATATCTTTTTGATTGCTAGTTGAGTTGTTTGTTTGATCATTTCTATCAAAATATCCAGCAATATAGTTACCCGAACCTGAAAAATTATCTCTAATATCTAATATTAAAATATTAACTACATTACTATTATCTTTATTTGGTGGTAATCCTAAAAAATTATCTGAGAAATCTCTTATTCCATTTTGGAATAATTCATTTTCAGCATCTGGAGTAGAAAAAGTAAAATATTGAAAAAGAGTTTCTAATGCATTATCAGTTACATTACCATTAAAATATTCAATCTCCTCAACATAAATATAGGTATTTGAATCACTAAAATGTTCCATAAATATAAAATCTACACATTCAAAATAATTGTCATTAGTACCACTCTGAAGAACATTCTTCCTTATTTTGAATTGATTTTTAGTACATTCAATATTTCTATTTAAATTTATTTGATTTTGATTTAATATAGAATGAGCGCAAAGAGATTTTTGTGAATATAGACATGATAAAAAGAAAAAATAAACTATGATTTTATTCATCAATTAATTTTCTATTCATCAATTCATATATCGCTAATTTCGGATCTTTTTTCAGGAATAAAATTTCATAGACTTTATTACATATTGGCATTTCTATTTTCATATTATTAGCTAATTTATAAATCGCCTTGCTCGTAAAAACACCTTCTGCAACCATTGTCATATCTCCTAATAGTTTATCTATGTTTTTACCTTTACCTATATCATAGCCAATTTTTCTATTTCTACTGTGAATACTAGTTGCAGTTACTATCAAGTCACCTATACCGCTTAACCCTAAAAATGTTTTTTCTTGCGCACCCATTTTCATTCCGAGCCTTTGTATCTCTGCGATACCTCTTGTTATTAAAGCAGAAAGTGTATTATCTCCAAAACCTACACCAACCGTAATACCTGCTGCTATTGCAATAATATTTTTAACAGAACCAGATACTTCTACTCCTATTATATCATTATTAGAATACACTCTCATAAATGAGTTTGAAAATAAATCTTGAATAAGTCTTGCATTTTCTATGCTCTCTGAAGCAGACACTATAGTTGTTGGAAGCTCTTTAACGACCTCCTCAGCATGACTAGGACCATAAAAAGCTATAATATTATAACTATTAAAATTTAATGTTTCTTGAATTACATTTGATATCGTTTTTAAAGATGTAATCTCTATACCTTTAGAAGCATTAACAATTAAAACATTTTTATTTATTGATCCTATCTTTTTTAAGGTATATCTAATTGACTGAGTAGGTATAGCAATAACTATAATGTCATTATTAGAAATGAAATCTAAATTACTTGTTAATACTATTGTTTTTGATATTTCGCAATTTAATTTAGGATGGACTCTGTTTGATTAAAGATAATCAACAAAGCTTTGTTTATAGTGCCAAAGAGTTACATTGTGAGAATTACTATCAAGCACCTTAGCAAGTGCTGTACCCCAAGTACCTGCACCCAATACTGCGACATTCATAATATTATTTTATATTACCAATTAAATAATAAGGTTCATCTTGACTTTTAAAATAGTCTTCAAAAATATTTACTTTTTCTTTAGATACTATTAAAACCAAACCGATACCCAGATTCATGCTTGTTCTAATATCATCTTCTGGAACACTTCCTTCTTTTTGTATTAAATTGAAAATTTCTGGTCTATCCCATGCATCCCAATCAATTGTAATATTTTGTTTTTTTTCTATCACTCTTGATATATTACCAATAATTCCACCACCAGTTATATGAGACAAAGCATGCAAGTCTGGATTGTTTATAATGGGTGACAAAATATTTAAATATG
>CAYTPF010000095.1:0-5954 GCA_964439775.1 uncultured bacterium
ATCAATGTATGCATCGCATGACATGGAATGGTCAAGATGTTTCAAGTGGTACGTATATAGTTAGAGCTATAAGTGGTAATAATGTTTCAGCTCAAAAATTGATGCTGATAAAATAATCAAAGCTAATGCAAGAGGATGGGGTTGGTATCTCATCCTCTTGTATAAATATGATAATATATAGGTAATTATTTTTTTTATTTTTAACTGTATATTAAAAATATGTTAGAATTTTATAAAAAAATATTATTTATAATACTATTAGTATCTATATCATTCACTCAATATAAAGTTTATGGAAGAATTTTAAATTCCAATACGGACTTGCCTATATCTGATGTTAATATTTTTATATTAAATACTCAAATAGGTACATCAACTAATAGTGGTGGAAATTTTGAATTGATATTTAATAAAAATCAGTTTGATGATATTTTCTTGAATATAGAGGTGATTGGATTTGAAAAAAAATCCCTACCATTAAATCTATCAAATAAAAAAATAGACTTGGGTGATATTCTTTTGGTTCAGGAATCATTAGAATTAAAAACTATTCATATACATTCTCATGAAAATCATACAAAATTAATATCTGATATTACATTAAGTGGTAAGGAATTGAATGAAAATTTAAAGAGTAATTTAGCTAGTACTTTAACGAATTATCCAAATATTGGAATAAATTCAATGGGTGTTGTGACATCAAAGCCATCGCTAAGAGGTTTTTCAGGTGATAGATTTTTATTAACAAAAGATGGCAATGAGACAGGAGATTTATCTCAATCTTCGATAGATCATGCTATTGCTATAGATATGGCTGAGGTTGATATAATTGATATTGTTAGGGGGCCAAAGTCTTTGTTGTATGGATCAAATGCTATTGGAGGTGTTATTAATGCTTCTTTAGTTGGTAATCCTAAAGTTAGAGTTGATAGGCCATATACTAAATGGTTTGTTGGTAGTGAATCATTCAACAATAGTGATTATTGGAATATGATGTTTTATTTACCAATTGAAGATGCCCAACTTAATATGTTGTTAAGTAATCGCAATACTAATAATCAAACGAGTCCTATTGGAGAATTAGAGAATACTGGCTCTGAAACATCAAATTTTAAGCTAGGGTTTACCATATACAATAATGATGGATATGTAAATTTTGTTAAAGAGATCTTTAAAATGAATTATGGAATTCCTCCATCATCTATTGGCCATATAGATGGTATCGATATATATATGGATATGGATTCTTATTATTTAAACTATCATAAAGATTTGGACTTCTTTAATTTTAATCAAATGGATATAAAATATAACTTTATTGATTACAAACATGAAGAGATGCTTAATAATGAGATTTCTTATCATGTTTTATTAGCAAAAAAAACCAAGAACCTCAAGATAGAAGTTAGTCAAACAAATTATTTGCTAGGTTATGAATATAAAGAAAGATTGTTTGAGCCTGATGGTTTTTACTTGACACCCATAACAGAAGAAAGACAAATTTCATTTTATGGGTTTTATCAAAAGGCTGTAGATAAATTTGATTTTGATTTTTTGGGATCATTTAGATTGGGCTATTTAAATGTTAATCCAGGTGATTATATATATTACAATGGTAATGCAAATTTAATTCTAAAGGATGAAGAAGGAAATCCAGTTTTAGATGATTATGGAAATAATATTAGCTTAGTTAGAGATAGAGAGTTTAACAATGTATCCTTTTCTTTTGGTGTTAGAAAAAAAGTCAAACAATTTGAATTGAACAGTTGGTTTATGCATACAATGAGACCTCCAAGAGTTGAAGAATTGTATTCTGATGGACCTCATCTAGCGACTTATGCTTTTGAAATTGGTAATCCTGGCTTGAAAGAAGAAAGGATCTACGGTATTGAAAATTCAATTAACTTTAATTCAGATCATTTTGAATTTTCTATTATATCATTTTATAATTACAGTCCATATTATTTTGAAATGACAAAGGATGGAAATTGTATAATTCCTGATGATTGGCAGCCCTGGACTTCTCATCCATGCTATGGTGTAGATTGGATTGATTGGGGGAGTGGTGGATTAGGATGGTTACATAAATACAGCGCAAAGGGAAATGAAGTTACAATAAAAGGTGCAGAAATTGATTTAAAATATAATTACAAGAGTCTAGATTTAAATTACAACTTATCTTTTGTTAAAGGTGATAATATGACAACAAAGATGCCATTGCCATATATAAACCCAACAAAACAAATTTTAAGCTTAAGCTTTAATAAAAGTTATTTTAATTATACTATGAGATGGACAAGGGTTCATCCTCAGGATCGATTGGGTGAGTTTGAAAGCCCTACTATAGGTGCTGAGCTTACTGATTTGATAATTTCATATAATCATGAAAAGCATAAATTTACGATTCAGATAAATAATATCTTTGATGAGGTGCATTACAATCATTTGTCTAGAATTAAGGATATATCTCCAGAGCCTGGTAAGAATATTCACTTGCTTTACAAGGTAATGATATAAATCTTTATTTTGAATTGTTTTTTATAAATATATTTTTAATTATATACCAAATTATATTCGGATTTTCTTTTAATCTTCTTATTGAGTAGTCGTACCAATCTTTTCCATATGGAATGTAAACTCTAACTTTAAAGTTGTTCTCTAAATGTTTTTCAAGCCAGCCATGCATTGGGACTCCATATAAAACTTGAAACTCAAATTGATCCTTTGAAATTTTTAATTCGTTAATCATAGAGTAGATTTGTTTTAATAATTCAGTATCATGTGTAGCTATGCCAATATAATGTCCCATTGAAAAGCCTTGCCTTAAAATCTTAATATAGTTATCATTAATTTTTTTTCTATTTAAAATAGCTATATCCTCAGATTCTTTATAAATACCTTTGCATAGTCTGTAGTTTACATTTTCATATTCAAGTTTTTTAATATCATTTATTGTTCTATTTAAATACGCTTGAAAAACAGTTCCTGTATTTTTATACTTAGTATGAGAATCCTTTAAAAGTTTAATTGTATCATTAGTACTTTTAGAGCTTTCCATATCAATACGCAGAAAATTATTTGTTTTGCTTGCCTTGTCAGCAATTAAAAGTAAGTTTTCTAAGCATAGATCATAAGAAATATCAAGGCCTATATGTGACGGCTTTATGGATATGTTGGAATCCAAGGCATGATTTTCTATTTCTTGGTACAAGTTTATATAATCTCTAGATATTGTTTTAGATTCTTCAAGTGTCGCAGTATGCTCACCAAGAATATCAATAGTTGCTGAAAATCCTAATTTATTAATTTGTTTGGTAGCATTTATTATGGATGAGGTGCTTAGCCCTGCAACATATCGACCTGCAAAAAAGTATACTATTTTTCGTGGAAGTAGGGATATTAGTATTAAAATTGTTTTATTTAAAATAGATAACATATTAATAGTCAGTAATTTAATTTAAATTTCCCTCTTATAACAATTAGCAAAAAACAAAAAAAATAAAATATTTATTCTTACTCCTTGCAATACAAATCTAATCAACAATAAATTTTAGGTATAATTTTTAATTAATTATGTATCAAAATTATTTGCCCATTATAATATTGACTGGATTATCAATCGCCTTGATTGTAGTTCCGCTAATTCTTCAAAGCTTATTATCTCCTAAAAATAATAAGACAGAAGAGAAGCTTCGTGTTTATGAATGCGGAGAGTTGCCTGAAGATAATGCTTGGATGACTTTTAATATTCGTTTTTATAGTATAGCTCTTGTTTTTTTGATTTTTGATGTTGAAGTGATTTTTTTATATCCATGGGCAGTTGTCTATAATGATCTTGGCCTCTTAGCTTTTATTGAGGTTATGATATTTCTAACTATTCTAATTGTAGGTTTTGCTTATGTATGGGTTAAAGATGATCTATCTTGGGTTAAGATGTCGCTCAAATATGCGCAAGGTAGGTATTCTAATCTCCAAAAAAAGGATGAGGATTAATGGAAAATACATTGCTGGAACGTTTTCAGGAAGATAATGTTGTCGTTGAGAAACTAGATAACTTAATAAATTGGGCTAGAGCTGGTTCCCCTTGGTTTTTTCAGTTTGGATTGGCTTGTTGCGCGATTGAGATGATGGCTGCTGCTGCTCCAAGGCATGACCTAGAAAGATTTGGTGCTATGCCAAGGGCTACTCCTAGACAGGCTGATGTTATGATTGTTGCGGGTACAGTATCATTAAAAATGGCAAGCAGAGTGAGAAGGCTTTGGGAACAGATGGCGGAGCCTAGATATGTGATTTCTATGGGTAGCTGTGCTAATAGTGGTGGTCCATATTGGCAGCATGGTTATCATGTGCTTAAGGGTGTAGATCATGTTGTCCCAGTAGATGTTTATGTGCCTGGATGCCCACCAAGGCCAGAGGCCTTAATAGAAGGAATAATAGAGCTACAAAACAAAATTAAAGAAGAAACTCCTTTAAGAAAAAAAAAGTAGTAAGGCATAAATGAAATTTGTTGAAATTAAAGAGTACTTAGATAAACATATGTCAGGTATGTTTGAAATAAAAGATGATAAAGATTCTTTTTATGTTAATCCTGAAAACCTGATTGAGGTTATGGATTTCTTAAAAAATGATAGTAATATGCGATTTGATACTTTGATGTGTGTTACAGGATATGATGATGGTATTATTGGCTCTGCATATAATTTATTTTCATTGGAAAAAAATCAATATATAGAAGTTAGAGTTGAAGTTGATAGAGAAAACCCTACAATACCAACAGTTGAGGGTCTTTGGAAAGCTGCGGAGTGGCATGAGAGAGAATCCTACGATTTATTCGGTATTAATTATGAAGGACATTCAGATTTAAGGAGAATTTTACTTCCCAATGATTGGGAGGGTTACCCCTTGAGAAAGGATTTTGTAACTCCTGAGTTTTATAATGGTATGCCTGTACCAAAAGATAAAAGTGAGTGGGATTAATGGCCGAAAACAAAACAGATAAGCGTTTTCTAAAAACTGAAGAAATGGTTCTTAATATGGGACCACAGCATCCTAGTACTCATGGCGTTCTTAGGTTGAAGATTTGGACAGATGGAGAAATTGTTAGCAAAATAGAGCCCCATCTTGGTTATTTACATAGATGTTTTGAGAAGCATTGTGAGTCCCTTACTTATGAACAGATCATACCTTTTACTGATAGGTGTGATTATCTTGCTTCGATGCACATGAATCACGGTTATGTTCTTGCTGTCGAGAAGCTGATGGATATTGAGCTGCCTGAAAGAACAGAATATGTTAGAGTCATAGTGTCAGAACTACAAAGAATTGCAAGTCATTTAATGGCTATTGGAACGTTTAGTTTGGATGTTGGTGGTATTACTCCATTCACCTGGACCTTTAGAGATAGAGAAAGAATTTTAGATTTGTTTGAAACTCTATGTGGGGCTAGATTGCTTTATAATTATATATGGGTAGGTGGGGTATCTCATGATTTGCCTAAAAGGTTTATAGAAAAAACAATAGAATTTCTAAATTATTTTGAAACTCAAATTCCAGAATATAATCAAATTTTAACTGGTAATAAGATTTTTGTAGAAAGAACTGCTGATGTTGGTGTAATTACTAAAGAAGTAGCTCTTGACTATGCTATATCAGGTCCTAATCTAAGAGCTTCTGGTGTAGATTGGGATCTTAGAAAAAATGAACCATATTCAATATATGATAAATTTGACTTTGATGTTCCGTTAGGTGAAGGTACGATGGGTAGTGTTGGTGATTGTTGGGATAGATATTATGTCAGAATGTTGGAAATGTCAGAATCCGTTAAAATTCTTAGACAGGCTATAGCAAACATTCCAGATGGTGATGTTAATGCAGCTAGACCTAAAAAAGTTAGGCCAAAAGCTGGAGAAGTTTTTAGTCGTTATGAAACTGCGCGAGGTGATTTGGGTATTTAT
>CAYTPF010000096.1:0-5910 GCA_964439775.1 uncultured bacterium
ATTTACAGTTGAACCAAAGAAACCTATAGCACCTGATGGTTGATTATTATGAGTCGCTCTAAGCCATGTTTCAGCAAAACATGTGCCAGTATGAAACTCACCATTTACACAAGCCACTGACCAAATGAATGGTAGTTTATCTGTATTGTTTAAGCCATTTACATCACTATTACTTAATTGAGCACCATTTCCCCAACTTGTTTGAGAACCATGTCCAGTATAATTAATCACTGAAACACCTGAATTTATAGCATTTACACCCTGACTAACTGAACCAGAAGGATCGCAAATTTCAGAACTTTCATTATAGTTATAGTCTTCTAAGATATTATTGATGTTACTTACATGCTGACAATCATCTTCATTATCATCACCAGGCCCTTGATTTGAAGCAACCCCTAAAGAAGTCGTATACCAATCTCCTGAAGCTACTGGATATCTTTCATAATTTATAGTTCTTTCTACCTGAGTTTCAACGTGAGCAGAATTTTCTGCAGAAAATCTACCAACAATAACTTCTGGATATGAATCTGCTCCCTCAATAAAACCATACGTTGGATCTGAGGCAGAACCACCTACTGATGGAGATGGAATCTGATTAATGTCCCCAACTAGTAATAAAAAAGTCAAACCTTCACTATAATAAAAATCCTCAACAAAACTTTCAATTGCACTTGAAGATCCTCCTATATCAGATACTGCAATAATCTCAGTTGACATTCCTTTCATTCTCTTCCAATCAACAAAAGGCTCCATCTCATCCATAAATGAATCATAACATATAATTAGCATATTACCTTGATCGGATAAAACATCATACCTATCAACATTATTATAGTTTTCAAAATGTTCTTGGTAAATACCATTATATTCTTTCTTGATATTTAATTCTGATCGAGAAAAAACTTTTTCATTAATACCATTTCCACCAATATTTTCAACCTTAACTGTAATTGTATGATATACTCTTAAAGTTTTTTTAACAGGGTTATATTGAAAAGGATACGCTATAATAGTTTGACCTCTAAAATCACGAGCTATGTAAGGATCTCTCAAATCAGCCAAAACTCCAGGATAAAAATCATCAACTTCGTATTGAAGCCCATATTCATAATCAATTGTACTTGGATCTACATTCCTAAATAAATTTCCTTTTGAAGGAGCAATATTAATGTTTTCATAGTCACTGTATTCAGAATCAATAATACTAATACTCATTTCACCTAAATTTGGGATAATAACTGAAGAAGTTAGCTTAGGTATATCAGGATAACCTTGCTCTAAAATAGGAGTACCTTCATCTATTGATATAATACTTGAAATGCCACGTTGAGTTTGCACTTCTTCAATAATATATCCTGATGTTTTAAATGTTAATATCGATGATTCAATATTAGACTCTTCTAAAATAATTTCAGCTTCTGAATTGACATCCGATGTAACCCCAATCCAATCGCCAGAATACAAAAATGACATTGTAAAAATAGCAAAAATATTCAAATATAATTTCATAGTTTTAACCTTTTATTGTAAATAACACCAAAAAATAAAAATTTTAACACATTAAGTTATACTAATATGTACAATACTTACAAATAACCACATCACATTTTACAAGATGTTACATAGACATGAATTTAAGATAAAATAACTTCTATAATCATTAATATATCTAGTACATCAATTGTTTGATCTAAATTAACATCAGAGAGTGTAAATTCTTGATCATCAGGACTCTCTGTATTTAAAATAAATTCTACTATAATAATAACATCAAAAATATCAATATTATTATCACCATTAACATCACCTAATAAAAAATTATTATCTAAAATAAAATCAATGACATAAAGACCAGATTGTCTATCAGAAACAACAATTTTATCTGAGCTAAAATATGGGTAGGTTCCCCAGGCTCCATCATATGTATATAAATCTCCAGTTTGTCTATATGTATCATAAAAACCAGCCATAGATAGATTATATGGATCTGATATATCTATAATTTGTAATCCAAAAATATAATAGCTCATATATAAATAATTATTTTTAACAAATATATTATGAACAGAATAATTTTCTGCTCCTTCAGGCAACCATTCATCTAAATAGCTTATATTATTCAAATCAGATACATCCCAAGAAACAACATAACCACCCGCAGTTTCTGAGGCAGTAAACAAATAATTTGAATCCTCTGAAACCCAACAAGCATGAGCCTTTTGAATCCCTGACCATTCTTGAATTAAAGTAGGATTTGTTTTGTCTGAGATATCAAATGCAATCATGGAATTCGAATAAATTGCACAACCATATAGTATATCACCATCTATACATACATCATGTAAATATTCTCCAGACCAACCACCGACCTTAACAGGACTTGATGGATTATTCTCAAGATCAAGAATTATGAGATCATCTATACCCCAAGACTCTTGCATTCCATCATTTGAGTATAAATCATTAGATCCAATTACATAAAGGTACCCATCAGCTTCCATAATATTATGAGATTGAACAACTCCATCCCATTCATTAAGCTCAACTGGATCTGATGGATTAGAAATATCAATAACTTGAACTCCCTGCGGCTCTATGAAATACTCATCATTTAATAAATACGGATCAGGCATATTAGCTTCGGTTCCAATATACATAAAGTTATCAAATGTTTTTATATCTCTATGCGTAGAAAAACTTCCAGGGACAAAAGCAACCTCTTCTATTGGATCAGATGAAATATTAACAATATGTGTCCCATCCCAAGTTCCAATCAATGCATATTCATATCCATTTTGATCAGTATAACCCCATATATCATTATATGTTTTTGGTCCATAATCAACTAATAAATTTTCATGAGCATTGTTCCAATTATTTAATAACGTTGTATTAAAAGATTGCAAAGAAGTTTGTCCACTTAATATTTCTGTTTCTATAATAATAACATCATTTAAATCAATAGCTTTTAGCTGATAATAATATTCATTACCTATAATGACATCATTATCTTCGTAAAAATTAACACCTAGATCTATATCAGCAATATAATCTAATTGATTTTCTGATGTCCCTCTGTATACTTGATAATATTGAATTTCTTGAAGCTCAACTGCAGGCAATTCAAAGGCCCAATTCAAAATAAAACTTCCATTACCAAGCTCCAATTCGAACTCATCAATTGTCCAATAGTTTCTAAATTCTAAGGATGCCGGTTCAGATTGAAACCATTGACTTCCAATTTGTCTTTTTAGCCAACAAAAATATTGTACATCTTGATTATAAGCAAGAGTATTTTCATAGATTAAACCCGTAGAATCATAATCTGAATACATTACCATTAAGTACTCTCTATCACCGTCTGAAAGACTTTCAGGATTCCAATGCAAATCACCATTTTCTTCTTCAAAAAAAATTAAATTTAATCGTCTAGAAAAATTTGGATTAGAAACATCATACACAGTCCCTGGAAAGGTTCCCATTCCAAGTACAAGCTCAGGATTAACAGATGAATATACCCAACAATGAGTTACACTATCAGGATGTTGAGATAAATGTATATCTATATCACTAGCATTAAAATATTCTAAACTACTTGATCCAATAAATGCTGAACCATAGTCAATACTATTATAAAAGGCCTGACCTCCCCAAGATCTACCCGATAGCCAGTCATCATTTGATAAAAAATTCACTTCAAGATCTCTCGCTAATAAAAAAGATGCTAATATAAAAATCCAACTAATCTTAAACATAATTCTCCACTTTAATAAAATACAAAAGGGCCCCATATAAATGAGACCCTTTATTAAATATACTATTTATAAAATAAAACTTATTTTATAAGAGTTACTTTTTTAGTTGTTTTGAAATCATTACTTGTCATTGTAACAAAGTAAAAACCACTTGGCATATCAATAGCATTCCATTCAAATGTATGGTTACCAGCCTGCTTAATTTCATTTGTCAAAATTGCTACCTCTCTACCCAACATATCAAAAACTGCTAACTTAACCTCACTAACTACTGGAACAGAATAATTAATAGTTGTACTTGGGTTAAAAGGGTTTGGATATGCAGAATTAATTGAATAAGATACTGGCATATTATCAAATTCATCTACACTTAAAGGTATATTTGCAAGCTCAAGTACTTGTCCATCTTGTAGAGCTGCAAACAAACCAAATGCTGGATCATCACCAGATAAGAAACCCGATGCAAAAACAACAGCACTTGCACCGCCTAAACCACTCAATGGAGCATCAAATTGTGCTATATATTCAGGATTACCAGCGCCTGTAATCCCAACCATATAATTATCAGCAGGAACTTCAGTATAACCTGAGAATTCACCATATGAAATTGAAGGTACTAATATATTTCCATTAGCGTATATATCTACATTACCAGCATCTGTAACACCGTGATACACCTCAAGACCTACATTACCTTCACTTGCACCAAATGTTGTTGAAGATGAGGCCAAAGTAAATGGAAATTCATCACTACCCAATAAACCAGTTGCCATAACTACGTACTCACCACCATCTTCCAATGTAATTGGGAAATCAGCAATAATATCTCCACCTGTTGGTGCTATACTTACAGTAAAAGATGTTTCCACCTCAAACACTGGTGATGCTGTTCTATATTCAAAACCCTCTACAGCTAATTCACCATCTACATATATATCAACTGTAGGAGATGCACTATTATGTATAACCTGAATAAATGCAGACATTGCAGGTTCTTCATAGCTACAATTCATAATAGCAGGGGAACCAAAGTTCTCTAAGTCTTCATCATCTCCATCCTCACCATATAATAAATCACTCAAACAATCAGAATCAGCAGAAACCCAATTCATAGGATCACTATTATCTAGAGAAGGATTAATTAATTCTACGGCATGTCCTCTATCTAGAGTCCAGCCATCTCCATACTCTACATAATCAACTTCATCTCCGTTTGCATCTAATAAATCTATCTCATCAGAGCTCGAGCTTAAACTAATATCAGCAAAAACTGAATTATCAATATCTTCACCAGCATACAACTCATCACCATCTGAATTAAAAAATGGATCCTCACCTGCAATTAGCATGTAGCTACCTGCTGAAATTGTACCACTAAGCTCTTCACCCATAAGTGTCCATCCTGTCATATCAATATCTTCATCACCAAAATTAACTAATTCCACATAGTCTGGAACTGATGTTCCCGATGCAGCTCTAAAGAAAAATTCATTAATTGCAACATCATAACCTGTAGATACTGTTAACTCTGAAGCAGCTAAGATCAAATCACCGTAAACACCATTGCCTGTACCCCAAGTAGGAGTCACATTATATTCCATTTCTTCAGATGGTTTATATACCTTAATTACGACATTATTACCAGCAACAGCACCATTTGTTACAGGACCATTAAAATCAGATAAATCAACAGACATTATAGCAGACATCTCTAATTGTGAACCTGTCCATACCCCAGCACCAACAAGCACCTCACCATATACTGGCTCAGCACAGCCATTAGCTGGAATACAGGATTCCATAACACCCATCGCATCAAATACACCAATCTCATCACCTGGTTCTAATGATGTAATTGAATCTTGAAAAATAACTAACTGGTATTCACCAGTAGGCTCAAGATCAACATTATAAAAAGGAGGATCAGGCTCTTGTAATTCTAACTCTGAAGCAGCTAAGATTAGATCTCCAAAATTACCACTACCAGTATCCCAAGTAGCACTTGCAAGATATTCCATTTCTTCTGATGCTCTATATACCTTCAATGATAAAGCATTACCATCAACAGCACCATTTGTTACAGGACCATTAAAATCAGATAAATCAACAGACATTACAGCAGATATCTCTAATTGAGATCCTGTCCATACAC
>CAYTPF010000097.1:0-5889 GCA_964439775.1 uncultured bacterium
ATAGCTAAATATAGAGCAGCTAGAAGAATATGGGCAAAAAAACTTAAAAATAAATATGGTGCAAAAAACCCTAAATCATGGAAATTAAGATTTCATACTCAGACAGCAGGTTGTACCTTAACTGCTCAACAACCAGAAAATAATATAACAAGAACAGCATTACAAGCATTGAGTGCAGTTTTGGGTGGGACTCAATCCTTGCATACAAATGCTATGGATGAAACATTAGCATTACCTTCAGAAAAGGCTGCAGAAATTGCCCTTAGAACTCAACAAGTATTAGCTTATGAAACAGGAGTTGCAAATGTCGTTGATCCGTTAGGGGGAAGTTGGTATTTAGAGGATTTGACAGATAAATTGGAAGAAAAGGCTGAAGAATATTTTGATGAAGTAGAAAAGTTAGGAGGTGTAATACCTGCTATAGAAACAGGTTATTTCCAAAATGAAATTGCAAAAGCTTCAGAGATATTTCAAAGAGAGATAGATTCGAAAGAAAGAATAATGGTAGGAGTTAATAAATATCAAAAAGAAAATGAAGAAATTGAAATTCCTATATTAGAAATTGGTTCAGAAACTGAAAAAATACAAATTAAAAGATTAAAAGAAATTAAAAGTGAAAGAGATAATGATAAAGTTTTAATATGTTTAGATAATTTATCAAATGCATGTAGAGGAAATGAAAATATTTTACCTCATATTATTGATTGTGTGAAATCATATGCGACTCTTGGTGAAATAGTTGAATCAATGAAAACTGTATTTGGTGATTGGCAAGAAAGTGCTATTATCTGATTATGAATGTTAATCAAAATATATTTAAGCATGAAAAAGAATATACTATTGGTGTAGAAGAGGAATTCATGATTTGCGATCCTGTAAATGGTGAGTTAATTAATAAAGCTAAAGATATTTTTAATACAGCAGATGATACCATGCTTAAAAGATTAAGCTATGAGCTTATTTATTCTGAAATTGAATCGAATACAAAGATTTGTGATAATACTGATGAAGCAATTCATGAAGTTGGAGTTTTAAGAAATAAATTGAAATTAATGGGAGAACAGCTTGGATATGTATTAGGTTTAAGTGGTACTCATCCAACTGCATTACCTTTAAAGCAAAAATTTGTAAATACAAAAGGCTATAATTGGGTAGCAGACCAACTCTCTTATTATGCTAAGAGAAATATTACTTTTGCTTTACATGTTCACATAGCCGTACCAAATTCAGATTTATCTATTAGTGCAGTTAATGCGTTGCGTCGTTGGATTCCACCATTATTAGCCTTAAGTTGCAATTCTCCTTTTTTCGAAGGAGAACTTACAGGTATGAAATCATCTAGAACTTTTCAATTCGGCACTTTCCCACGAACAAATATACCAGAAACATTTAAGGATTATAATCATTTTTTATCAATAGTTGACAATTTCCTAAAGACAAAAACTATAGATAAAACGCGTCAAATTTGGTGGAAAATTAGACCGCATTTAGATTACGGTACAATTGAATTTAGAATGCTTGATGTACAAAGGTCACTTAAAAATACTCATATGTTTATCGCTTTACTTCAGGCTTTAACTAGAACAGCTGTTTTAGAAAAAAATAAAAATATTTTAGTAGAAAATTTATCTTTAGAAATTTTAAATGATGGTTTGTGGAAAGCATCAAGGTTTAATTTTGATGCTCAATTAACTGATGCAGGTGATAATGAAATTCTAACAATGAGTAAATTTATTAACAAAATGATTGATTATTGTTTTGAAAGCTTGAAATATTTTGATAATGAATCAATTATTGATGATGTCAAAAATATATTACTAAATGGTACTGAAGGTGATAAACAATTAGAGATTTATAATAAAGAAAGTATTGATAGTTTAAAGTTATTTTTAATAGATGATGTGCAATATAATTAATTAAAGGAGGAGTTATGAAAGTTGTTCATATTGTAGGTACAGGTACTATTGGAGAACCATTAATTGGTTTGCTATGTGATTATAAAGATCAATTGGGTATTGATGAAGTTACCTTCCACAAAAACACTCCATTGTTAACTGATAGATCTAAAGTAGAGAATCTAATTAAAAGAGGTGCAATATTAACAACTGCACAAAATTCAATCAATGGCTTTAAAGAGATTGATTTACAGCCAAAATATAATACAGAAGAAGCTATTGAAAGGGCTTCTGTAGTTATTGATTGTACACCTAAAGGTGTTGGTCATAAAAATAAGCAAAAGTACTATAATAATTTTTCTGACTCTAGTTTGGGTTTTATAGCACAAGGAAGTGAATTTGGATTTGGCAAAATGTATGCTAGAGGTATAAATGATTCTTCATTAGTACAAGATGAAGATAAGTTTATACATGTTGTTTCTTGCAATACTCATAATATTGCTTCAATTATAAAAACTATTGCTTTTGATGGAAATAAAAACAATTTAGTTTCTGCTAAATTTAATTGTATTAGAAGAGCTAATGATGTTAGTCAATCAAAAGGTTTTATAGCATCTCCTCAAGTAGGCACTCATAGCGATCAAAAATATGGCACACATCATGCTAAAGATGCGTCACTACTTTTTAATACAATGGGATATGAATTAGATTTATTCTCATCTGCTATAAAAATTAACACTCAATATATGCACATACTTCATTTTAATTTATTATTAGATAAAAAATTTTCAATTAATGAAGTAATAGATAGATTTAAAGAAAATGATAGAATTGCAATTACTAATAAAATTGATTCATGTGAAGTATTTTCTTTTGGTCGAGATCACGGGCATTATGGACGAATATTAAATCAGGCTGTAATTTCATTGCCATCATTACATATAAAAAATGGTAATGAGCTTTCAGGTTTTTGTTTTACGCCACAAGATGGTAATTCGCTGTTAAGCTCAGTAGCTGCAACAAGCTGGTTCTTAAACCCAAAAGAATATGAAGATAAAATTCAGTGTTTAAAACCATTTTTGTTTCAAGAGGTTTAAATTAAATTCAATTAAAAATCAAACAAATTGTTAATGGGCCTTTTGAGCAAAATGCATATATTGTATATTCTAATGATTTTGATGAATGTATAATAATTGATCCTGGTCTTGATTATGATTTATTTTTAAATAATTTAAATTTTATTAATAAAAAACCTATCTCTATTCTTTTAACTCATGCTCATTTAGATCATATAGGAATTGTAAAAAAAATACAAAACAAATTCTCAATTCCAGTATATTTGCACAGTATGGATGAAGAATTAGCTAATAACCTACCCTTGTATTGTAATTATTTTAATATAGAAAAATTTGATAGTCCTACGATAACTAATTATGTTGATAATACAAAAATTCTAAACATAAATAATTATATTATTAAAGTTATTCTAACTCCAGGACATACAATGGGTGGAGTTTCATATCTATTTGATAACTTCTTATTCACTGGTGACACTATATTTAATAAATCAATTGGCAGGACAGATCTTCCGGGTGGAAATTACACTCTTTTACTAGAATCAATAAAAAATAATATTTTAACATTAGATAAGAATATAGAAATTTTTTCAGGTCATGGTAATAAAACAACTATAGGTGATGAAATTAAAAATAATCCTTTTTTAAAATGATTAATAATTATTTGTACAAACAAATAAAGGACTACATATTTTCTATAAAAGAACAATATAATATTTCAAATACTATTTTAGGATTGTCCGCAGGAGTTGATAGCATAGTTTTATTTGATATTTTAAATAAAATATTTAATAATGAAAAAAATATTACATTTGCAATTGCATATTTAAATCATCAGCAAAGGAAAGAATCTAGAAAAGATGAAGAACTATGCAAGATATTGTCTGAAAAATATAATATAGCATTATATCTTGGTTCGCTAAGTAATAGAAATAAGAAAATTTTATCTGAAACAGCTATGAGAATTGAAAGGTATAAATTTTTTAATTCATTGATTAATAAATATAATATTGATGCTTTTTTTACAGCACATCATTTGGATGATCAAATTGAAACATACTTTATGAGAAGATCTCAAACTAAAGATAAATTAATATTAAAAGGTATAAGAAAAGAAAATGGTATCTTTTTTAGACCATTATTAGATATCCCTAAAGAAGAGATTTTTTCATATGCTATTAATGAAAATTTAGTATGGAATGAAGATAAGACAAATTCAAATAATATGATTTTAAGAAATAAAATTAGAAATAAAATCCTACCTAAATTATATGCTGATAATCTTGATTATAAACTTAATTTATTAAAAGAAATTAAATTAAATAATAATGAATCAGATTTGATTATTAAAAATGTTAAAAATTTTATAAATAATAATATTTTACATAATGATGAGAAAATATTTATTGATATAAAAGATTTATATGTTTTAGATGATTGTACGATAAAGTATATATTAAAAAAAATATATAGATTGATTTTGAAAAAAAATTTTTATTTAAGTGAAAAACATTTTAATTCATTTAAAAAATACTTATTTAATAAAAAAAATAATATTTATTTTAATCTTGGAAGCAGTATAAATATTTATAAAACTAATGGAAATATAGTTTTATATAAAATGAAAGTTTGTAAAAATACGAAGATTTTCGTAAATGTTGGTGGAGTTTCATGGCTCGATTCTAAACTTAAAGTAAATAAAGCTCCCAAAATCATTAAAATAAGTGATAAAAATTCTATATATATTGATAAAAAAACATTTAAAAATGGTGTATTTTTAAGAACCTGGGAAAATGGTGATAAGATAACCTACAATGCTAATGGTAATAAGAAAAAAATTAAAAAAATATTTTCGGAATTTAAAATACTCCCATTTGATAGGTATAAAATACCACTACTAGTTAATAGTGAAAATGAAGTACTATGGATAATAGGACTAAGAAAAATATATAGAAACAATGAACGTGAAAATAATTTTATTGAATTGAGATGGGAGATAAACAAATAGATTTAAGTAAAATAGATAGATATGATTTAAAATTATTAATTTCTAAATCCGATATAAATTATAAAGTTAAAAATATATCTAGGGAATTAACTAAAAAGTTCAAAGATAAAAACCCTATTGTGATATGTGTTCTTAATGGTGCATTTATTTTTTTTGCTGATTTAGTAAGAAATTTAGATTTTGATTTTGAAATTGATTTTATAAAATTATCTTCTTACGGAAGTAAAATGAAAAGTAGTGGCACTGTAAGGATGATTAAAGATATAAGTGCAGATGTTACTAATCGTGATGTTATAATCGTTGAAGATATTATAGATACCGGATTAACAATTAACTATCTTAGAAAAAGAATGCTAGATGCAGGTGTAAATTCAATATCTTTTGCAACTTGTTTGCTAAAAAAACGTAAAACATATAAATTTGATTTTAAAATAGATTATATAGGTTTTAAAATACCTGATAGATTTGTTATAGGATATGGCCTTGATCTTGATCAGAGATTTAGAGGTCTAGATTCGATATATACTTTAAAATAATAAAATAGATTGAAAATGAAGAAACAAAAAAAGAAAAATAATAATTGGAAAACATTTGGTAATAATATTGCATTTTGGGTTGTTATTGTGATTGCATGTGTGCTGCTTATGCAAATGGTATCAACTGATGGTAGCCCTCAAAAAATAACATTTACTAAATATGAAGAATTAATAAACTCTAAAAATGTTGAAAGTGCAGAGATTGTTGGTAATGCATTTAATGGCAAACTTATTAATGAAGAATATATTCTTCTGCCAAGTGGTAAGGAAATATCTTATAACTCATTTGTTACAATCTTGCCTACAGGTTATATAGATCAAGATATTATAAATTATTGGAATACAAATAATATAAAATTTCAATTCAAAGAAAA
>CAYTPF010000098.1:0-5880 GCA_964439775.1 uncultured bacterium
ATCATGATCGTGCTCTGCATCTTCACATGCATTATCATCTGCGTGCCATTCACACCCTTCTAATGACTCACAATCAACTTGATTGTTAATATCTAAACAATCAGCATAAACAAAACTAAAATAGAAAATTATTAATAATAATTTCATAGTAAACTCCTATAGTAAATATTAATTTTATATAATTAATATTATTAATAAAAAAATCTCGACTTTATCGAGTATAAAGTTATAAATATTTACTAGGAGATTGGGGGAGCTCTAGATGATTTTAGCTGCTTTAAATCAAATATTATTCTTGATTCAAATAAACTAGGATTAGAAAAGCTTACACTGTCATATATATCTATATTGTCTGTATCTAAATCATAATTTTGAAAATTATCAAAATTTATACATGTATCACATTCACTATGTTCAGCATGAAAATGGTTTGCGGAATCATGCGTATGATCATGTAGATAATGCAGATTAGTAGTTAAGGTACCTGCTAAAAGGAAGACTATGTTATATAAAATAGCAATACTTTTCATATCAATAATCTATAATAGATTTTATATATTCAAATATTATTATTTTTTTAAATTTAAATTATTTTTTGATTCCAAGTTATTAATAAAAACACTATCAGGGGTAACAAAACTAAATGATATTGGTTGGTTCACATTTACCCAGTATCCATCTCCTCCACGAAAATTTTGCAAACTTCCAACCCAATTATATAATGTAATTTGCGTTGCTGCGACCCCTTCTCCTATTATACTAGAAAAATATTCTTCCACATAACCTGGCAATGATTCACTTATACTCAAACTACTATTGAAAGGATAAGAAATTAGATTAGAGCCTTCATTTAATTCGTAATAATTTTCACATTGCTCACCCTGAAAATTGATTTCACATTCACCATCAGATAAAATCCAGTAACCTGAGTTACAATCTATATGATCAATACTTCCTACCCATTCCTCATTACCAATTTTAGAAGATGCCACGCCCTCACCTATTACACCTTGTATAGAACCACAACTTTCCAAAACATTACCAATCGAATTATCTACCGGAAGCTCCCAAAAGCTAATCAAGTTAGATCCTGGCAGTATTGATCTTGAATATGATAAAATACATTCACTTGTATTGCAATAATTTGGTATAAAATCAGGATCATCACAGTAATTTTCTTGATTGTCCAAGTCACTACATTCACCACATATTTTATTTCCATTATGGGAAACCAATTTAGCATATTCAAAGCAAGTATTACCTGATAAAGAGTTGTAATGAATTTTAGTTAATAATCCTGAACCTGCAGGTATATGATCAGATGCCCCAAAGGATAAAATTGTTGATCCTTGATTAAAGATATCAAAACTATACTCTTCTATGGCCCCACTTGAGAAATGACTTATTTCAATCCCTGAAATTTTCATTTGGACACCTAGGACATCATGAGTTGAATCATAAAAAATGTCAATAGTTTTATTGTTATTGTTTATTTCTCCAAAAAGAATTGAACCAGAAGAAGCAGAGGCAAAATTTAAAAATACTATTAATAATAGTTTATTCATAATAACAGTAATTTAATATTTCAATTAATATAATAAAAAGATATAGATCACATAGCAGTAAATTATACTATGAATGGTAAATTATTTTTAACATTGCTATCATTATTTGGAGTATCTATAATTAGTATTATTTTGTACCAAATGATCAAATATGGATGGATTTGATGAAATTATTTAAACTAGTATATATTGGAATTGGAGCACTAGGACTTCTATTCTGGCTATGGCTACTGTTTGTAGTTGTATTGAGGGGCTACTAAACTCTAATTTAGCACATCCTTTTTATCCAAGAATACAATCTCACCATATTTTTTTAATTCTTCCATATCAATCTGCTTTTTATCAGCTAAGATAGTAATCACAGTCGGGTTGGATTTAATATGCTCTTCTTGAAAATCAACGATATCATTAAACTTCATACTATTAAAATAATTGACGTTATCAATTCTAGGATCTTTAGAATATCCTTGTTTAAGCCAGTTTAAAATCATACTTGGAAATTTTCTAAAGTTAGGCCTATTAGAATTAACACTTTTTATTAGACTAGATTTTACTTGATCCAACCGTTCAGATTTTTGAGGCATATTATGGGTAATATCTTTAAATACTGAAATAGCCTCTATTGTTTTATCTCCCTGACACCCTACAAATCCTATAAAATATCCTGGTTTATTATCATACCATGGACTAAAATAATTTGCCCAAGATGAATATGCAAGAGACCTGAATTCTCTAATTTCTTGAAAAACTATACTACTCATACCACCACTAAAATATTTATTATATGCAGTAGCATACTTTCTATTCTCTTGGTTAATTTCATTACCCTTTACTGTAAAATAAATTTGACTTTGAACAGCATTTTTATCATCTATAAAATATATAACATCTTTATCAATCTCATTTAATTCTAAATATACTGGAGAATTAGATGCCATATGAGCATCCTTCAAGCTCAATTCATTTATAAGACTTGACTTAATATCATCAATACTAAGCTGACCGGTATACAATATATTCAATTCATATTTAAGTGCATTTTTAAAAGATTCAATATATTCTTTTGATTTTATTTTTTTGACCTCTTTTACCGTTAAACGTCTTTGGGTTGATGCATTTTTACCAAAATTAACATAATCACGCAGCGCCCTTCCAACTGTTGAAGGCTCTTTCTTCTCCATCTTTCTAGTTGTTTTCGCATTATCGACTAGTATCTTTATTTTTTTATCATCCTCTGCAACATTATTCATAAATTCTAATAAAAGATTTAATGATTGATCAAAATATGAATCAAAGCCTTTAAAATTAATTCTGAAATAATTTTTATCAGATCCAAAGCTAACAGTAGTTCCAATCTTTTGAAGCTCAGCCTTATAATCTGAAACTGAATAGTTATCTGTACCTAATAAATCTAATAGCTCTGCCGTTTGCTGAAGACGAGGATCTTCAATAGTACCAATCCCATATTCAAGAGTTAGGTTGAAAATACTATTTATTGGATTGTGAGATTTATAAAGATTGACATTTTCAGATATAGATCTTTTTTCTACATCATTTTCAAAATCTAAAAATTTAAGAGCCACTTCTTTTTCATTAATAGCTCTAACATTTTGAGCATAATCAGATTCTTTTTCAGTATTTTTAGGGATAATTGGTTCAAATGATGGCTTTTCTAGTTTTCGTTTTTTAGGAAAACCCATTTTAGAGTACATAACGAGATAATCATCACCAAAATATTTATTTGCAATTTTAATAACATCTTCTTTTGTAATAGATTTCAACCTACTAGGCCAATTTGAAACACCATCCCAATCTCTATCTTCTATATGCATATTAATAAGCGTATAAAGACGACCCTCCATACTCTCAAGATTTTGCTCATATTGACGTACCATAGTTAACTTAACAGCATTAAAAAAATCATCATCAAAATCACCTGCTTTAATTTTGTCAATTTCTCCCAAAACTAATTTTTCAGCTCTTTTAAGTGATTGAAAAAATAGTTTTGGCATAAAGAAGAAGTTTGTACCTCCATGATCAACAAAGTTCATACTAAAAGCACCTGCTGACATGATCTTTCTTTTTACAGCTAGTTGATCAATTAATCCTGTTTTTGATTCGTTTGTTAATAGCTGTGTACATAAATCCAACACCTCTTCATCTGGATGACCAGCAGGTACTGTTCTAAAACCCATAACACCTAACTTAACAGGCGTCAACCTCTTAGTAAACTGTTCTCTTCCATCAAAAGGTTCTTCACTTATATTTAGTGGCTTAGGATCTTCACCAGACTTCCATCTGCTAAATTTTTCTTCAATTATTGGGATGACCTCATCTTTATTCAAATCACCAGTTAATACTAGAGCCATATTATTTGCTACATAGTATTTATCAAAATACTCTTTCATTTTACTTAATGAAGGATTTTTTAAATGCTCAACAGAACCTAAAATTGTTTGCTGACCATAGGGATGATTTTTAAAAAATCGATCAGAAAAGCTTTCAAATACCTGACCAAATGGATTATCCATACTTCTATTTTTTTCTTCATATACTGTCTCTAGCTCTGCTTGGAACAAACGAAAAACAGGATTAATAAAACGATGACTATATACGTCTAACCATTTTTCAATTTGGTTACCAGGTATTTTATTTAAATATACAATAGCATCATTACTAGTATACGCATTTACCCATGAGCCCCCCATACCTTCCATAATCCTATCAAACTCATTTGGAATGGCAAAGTCTCCAGCTTTTATAGATAGTTGATTTATTTCCGATTGAATTTGAAGTCTTTTTTCATCATTGGTTGTTTTAGCAAGTTCTTCATACTTGCTTTCAATACTATCTAGATAAACCTTTTCCTGCGCATAGTCTATGGTACCCATTTCATCTGTACCTTTAAACAATAAATGCTCTAAATAATGAGCTATACCTGTTGCATCTTTAGGATCTCTCTTACCACCTCCCTTAACAACAACTGCACCAAAAACGCTTGTAGTATTATGATCCTCATTAATGTAGACTGTTAGACCATTATCTAACGTAAATGTATGGACATTCATCGTTTCAGTATCTTTTGAGCTAGCACCAAATACAACTGTTGATATGATTAAAAAATAACCTAAAACTTGCTTCATTTATATTTCCTTCGTTCATTTTTATTGGAAGTCGCTATATTATTAAGAATTAAACAGGAAATAATATAACTGTGCAAGCTAAGATGAAAAAAATATTAAAATATATTATTACATCTTTTTACAGATGCTAAAAGATTAAACTATAAAAATAAAAGTCCGCAATAAACAATAAACGGACTTTTACTAAAAATCTAAATTAGATGATTATTTGCTAATTTATAAAGTTCCTAGAATAACTCCAATCAATGTAACAACATCAAGAACATTCATATCACCATCAACATTCATATCTGCAACTTCATTATACTGACCTTGCAAAATAAAGTTAACCATAAGCACAGTATCTAAAACATTTATATCACCATCAGCATTACAGTCACCATACTCAACGCAAGTTGAACAGCACTCATCTGCAGGAGGATCTACATAAACACCTCCTTCACATGGGATTCCCATTTCTTCTTGACAATCAATAACAATTTCATACCATATTCCATCAATACATTCCATTGGGTTACAGGGATTATCATTATTCATATCACCATCAGTACATCCTGAATCATCAGGAATATCGTTAATTAAATCAATTAATAATGATTCTAAATTATTTGGTAATCCATTAGAAATATTTTGATATAGAACTAGATCACCATTATGATCTAAAACATATAAATCTCTTTGATTTGCATCCCATTGATTCCAAACGGGACTTCCAGCACCATCAGCACAGACACTAGCATCATTAGAATTAACCCAGTTTCCTAGTGAATTCAAATGAGAAGAACTCCCAACACCAACAAGCTGAACCTGATCATAACCATTCGATAAAAGATCTAGATAGATATCATTTAACTGCCCGAACCGGGTAGTACACAATCCTCAATAATAATATCCAAAATAGTGAAGGGTAACCTTATTCTCAAAGAAGGAAGTTCCAACATTCTCTTGATAATAGCTTGAAGAAGAATTTAAATCCTCTAAACTATAATCGTATTGTGAAAAGCCTATAGAAACTAAAAACAAAAAAATTAACTTATACATATTAACCTCAATTAACTATTTAAAATTATTAATTATTTTATAACTAAATAATAGCTGTTTCATCTTGTTACCACTAATCACTTAGCCCAGAAACCGGCAGGGCATTCTGATGCTGAGAACTTAGATTTGTA
>CAYTPF010000099.1:0-5854 GCA_964439775.1 uncultured bacterium
TAACTTCATTAAAATTCATATTTGTCTGAGTACCACTACCAGTTTGCCAAACAACAAGTGGAAATTGCTCATCCCACTTTCCATCAATGACCTCTAAACATGCGCTTTGTATTGCATCTTTAATCTTCAAATTAATTAAATTATTTTTTGCATTCACCTCTGCAGCTACATACTTGATAATTCCATATGATTTTATAAACTCTCTTGGAAATGTTTCTCCACCAATCTTAAAATTCTCAATAGATCTTTGTGTTTGTGCGCCCCAATACTTATCAGAAGGCACCTTAATAATTCCCATACTATCTGTTTCATTTCTAAAAGACATATATACTCCTATAATATTATTATAATTTACATATTTTTATATCCTAGATTAATTTAAAAAGTTCATAATTTATAATATTATTTTTTAAGCATTTTACAATTCAACAGAAAATTAGGAGTAAAAAATGAAAAGAAACAAAATATCTTTAATTGGAGGTGGACAAATCGGTGGAAATCTAGCACTTATGGCAGCACAAAAACATCTAGGAGATATTGTCATATATGATATTCCTAATGCTGAAGGTATGATTAAAGGCAAAGCCCTTGATATAAGTCAATTATGCCCATTGGGTGGGTATGATAGTAATATAATTGGTTCATCTAATCCTGAAGACTTGAAAGATTCTGATGTGATTATTATAACTGCAGGAGTACCTAGAAAACCAGGAATGAACAGAGAAGACCTCCTTGATATAAATATAAAAATCATTACTGATGTAGCTAAAAATGTAAAAAAATATGCCCCTAACGCCTTTGTTATAGTTTTATCAAATCCACTAGATGCAATTGTCTATTCATTTTACAAGGTGTCAGGATTTAAAAAGAATAAGGTTATTGGTATGGCTGGCGTACTTGATAGTACTCGATTTAAAACATTCTTAGCTATGGAAACTGGATACTCTGTAAAAGATGTAAACTGCATGGTTTTAGGTGGACATGGCGATACAATGGTTCCTATCCTTAGATTAGCAACTATCGGAGGTATCCCAGTAGAAGAATTGATATCTAAAAAACGTCTAAATGAAATAGCTGAACGAACACGTTTTGGAGGAGGAGAATTGGTTAAACTATTTGGTAATGGATCTGCATATTATGCTCCAGCAGCATCTGCAATTGAAATGGCTGAATCATATATTAGAGATAGTAAACGAGTTCTTCCTTGTGCAGCTTTATGTGAAGGTGAGTTTGGAATAAATGGTTATTTTATTGGAGTCCCAACTGTAATAGGTAAAAATGGAATTGAAAAGATCTTAGAATTTGATTTATTAAATGATGAAAAAGAAGAACTTAACAATACTTTAAATTCAGTAAAAAATACTGTAAAGGAAACTGGTTTATAATATTAACTCATACAAGCATATTATATGGGACTGGAATGGCACACTTCTAGATGATATTAAAATAAGTATTAATTCTGTAAATAAAATCTTAGAAAAAAATGAAAAAGAATTAATTGATTTAAAATATCACGAAGAAAATTTTTGCTTTCCCATTAGGGATTATTACGAAAAACTATCACTTTTAACAAATAAAAATAGTTTTATGTTTCTTTGCAATGAATTCAACAAAGAATACAATATTAATTGGAAAGATACTTTCCTTCAAGAAAATGCTTTATATGTTTTAAAAAAAATTCAATCAAAAAATATCTTTCAATCAATTTTATCTGCTCAAGAGTTTAAACAATTAAATAGATATATAAAACATTATAAAATCAAATCCTTTTTTGACTATGTAATTGGATTAGATAATAATAAAGCTGAAGGAAAACTTGAATCTGGTCAAAAACTAATCTCTTTATTAAAAATTCAACCTCAAAAAATACTTTTAATTGGTGATACAAATTATGACTACTATATAAGTAAAAAATTAAACGTTGATTGTGTTTTGTTCTATAGTGGACATCAATCTAAAGAAAGATTAAAAGCTACAGGATGCAAGGTTATATCTAGGTTAGAGGAAGTATTAAATTTTTTATAATTTTTTATTTGCCTTTTAAATACTTTTTCTGACATTCCAATAGAAATGTATCAGCTTCTTTACCACTTCCAAGCTCTCTTAAATTTAAAATTTTCATAGCATTAACAATACTAATTCCATAATTATCTGGTTCATAATAAAAAGCATCCAATCGTTTTGATAATTCAATACTATCAAATTTTGAAATTGCATCTGTATAATTCCTAGAATTATCATTTAAGATTGTTATTACCAATGGATGCAGCCAATATGGATCTCTTTTTATCTCCATATCTATAGTTTCATCTAATAATGTTTCATACGTTTCAAAACCATCAAAAAAACCATTAACGTAACCTATCTTATTAGAAAAATTCCAACTCTTCCAATCATTACCATTCAAATTTTTAAATTCTGATGAAAAAATAAAACCTAATAAAATTATATAAATTATTCTTTTCATATTACATGTTCCTTTAAGTTTCCTTTTTGTAGATAGGAATGGGTTTCATCTTATGAATATTTGTTTTTCTATGCTTAAAATAAATATCTAAAATATCCTTTTCTTTTTGATTAATATCTTTAGCACCATCATAATTCATTGCCCACTCTAACTCATCATATGTAACTCCAAGCTGTTCTTCATCTGTCCTTTCATCATCCCATAATCCATCAGTGGGTGCCGCATTAATAATATCATTGTTTATACCCATACTCTTAGCTAATAAATAAACCTCAGACTTCATCAAATCAGCTATAGGACTAATATCAACGCCTCCATCACCATATTTTGTAAAAAAACCGACTCCAAAATCTTCAATTTTATTGCCTGTACCAACAACTAATCCAATACTACTTCCAGCTAACATATAAAGGGTTGACATTCTAAGTCTTGCTCTAGTATTTGCTAATGCTAAATCTGAATGAAAATTTGATGGAATAGTTTTTTTCATAGTTTCATATGCTATAGTTAAATCTATATTATATCCTTCCACATCTTTAAACTTATTTTTCATCCAATCTATATGCTTTCTACCTCTTATAGTTTCATCTTGGTTTTGATGAATTGGCATTGTTACTACTATAGTTTTTTGCCTAGTCATTGCACATAAAGTTGAAGTCACAGCTGAATCGATACCTCCAGATATACCTATAACAAATGATTTTAATTTATTTTTAATTAAATAATCATTTAGCCAATTTGATATTTTATTTTCTAATTGCATTATGGTCTTAGCCTTTGAAGCATTCTAGGATAAGGGATAGTCTCTCGAACATGTGGTAATTTGCATATCCATGAAACAACCCTTTCTATGCCCATACCAAAGCCAGCATGTTGTACACTACCATACCGCCTTAAATCAAGATACCATTCAAATTCTTCTTTGGGCAGCTTTTCATGCTTTATTCTATCTAATAAAACTTCTAAACTTGCCTCTCTCTCTGATCCACCAATAATTTCTCCATATCCTTCAGGAGCTAAAAAATCCATACCTAATACAACTTTATCATTTTTAGGATCTCTTTTCATATAAAAAGCTTTTATTTCAGTAGGGAATCTATGAACGATAACAGGTCTATCATATTGCTCAGAGATAAATGTTTCTTCTGGCGATCCAAAGTCACCTCCCCATTCAAAATCATATCCACCTTTATTAAGCATTTCAACACACTCAGTATAGCTTATCTTTGGAAATGGAGCCTTGACCTTTTCTAATTTTGATATATCTCTTTCTAAAATAGTGAGTTCATTTAGCCTATTCTCAAGAACACGCTTAACAATAAATTCAATTAATCTTTCACCCCATTCCATATCTTCATCAAGATCACAATATGCCAACTCAGGCTCAACCATCCAAAATTCTGTTAAATGTCTCCTAGTTTTACTTTTTTCAGCTCTAAAAGTGGGTCCAAAAGTATACACCCTTCCAAATGCCATAGCATTTGCCTCATTATATAGTTGCCCAGATTGACTTAAATATGCATTCTCTCCAAAGTAATCTGTTGCAAAAAGAGTAGTTGTCCCCTCACAAGCATTAGGAGTAAAAATAGGAGTATCAATCAAAGTAAAGTCATTATTATCAAAAAAATCTCGTGTAGCTTTTATAATTTCATGCCTTACTCTCATAATTGCATGCTGTCTTTTAGACCTTAACCAAAGATGCCTATTATTCATTAAAAAATCAGTTCCATGCTCTTTTGGTGTTATGGGATAATTACTACTTATATGATGTATAATAAGATTTTTAACTTGAATCTCAAATCCTCCATCAGCCCTATCATTTTCCGCAACTTTTCCTTCAATAGTAATCGAACTCTCTTGAGTCAATGATTTAAACTGAGAAAATAATTCCTCTCCGATTTCAGGTTTAAAGAAAATGCACTGTATAGTTCCAGTACCATCTCTTAACATCAAGAAACCAACTTTTCCACTACTTCTTTTGTTATAAACCCAACCATTGATTCTCACTTCAGAATCACTATATTTATTGATATTTGTTAATAAAATACTTTTCAAATCATTCTCCTTACTATTTTCTACCAAGTTGAAGTTAATTCATTAATTATATCTTCAGATAATTTTTGAATTGCTAGCAGAATAGCAGTCTCTCTAGGAGATCCGAACTCATTATCATCCTCTGAATCAACTAGGCCATCTCCATCATTATCAATTAAATCATTACTTATATCTAAACCTGTTCCATATGCTCCCCATGAAGATTTATTAGATTCTAATAAAACTTCATCTTTAGTTAAGTCATACCAAACAATATTTGCAAATATAACAATTCTATACTCTTCAACCTGTTCATATGCACTATTAGATTGTACATTATATGTATATGGATTATTTTCAACTCTTTTAATAATTATATTTAAACGACTATCTGCACTAACATCATCTGTTAAATCAAGTATATTTTCTGATATAAATTTATCAACTACAATTTCATTAATTTTCTCATTAATACCAAATTCAGAGGATTCATTCCTAACTGGTGATATAGATATTGTTTTTATATGTGCTGGTAGGGATCCTTTTAAAGAATAAAAACTACATCCAAAACTTAATAAAATAAATATTAAACTAATTTTTATCGTTATTTTTCTTTTTAACAATTCCATATTCTTGAATTTTTCTATATAATGTTCTTTCAGATATATTTAAAGATTTAGCTGTTTTTCTTCTATTATGATTAAATTTTTCTAAAGTTCTTTCAATCATTTCATGCTCAATATCATCAATTGCCAACTCACCTATTGATTCATCTTTAATTGCAAAATACCTACTATCATCTAAATTTTTAATTTTAATATTTTCATCATTAGACAATTGATTTTGAATACTTTCTACTGGTGGAAGGTATAGTGCTTTATTTGAGGGTAGTACATCTTCCTTAGAAAAATTATCACCATATATAAATTGTTTTAATTCATTAATGTCCTGTCTAATATATAACAGTTGTCTTAAAATCAATTCTCTTTCAATCTCATCCTTATCCTTATCAACTATAGTTGGTAAGTTTGGATTTGAATGCCATGTTTCTTTACCCAAAGCTGACAAAACCATTTTTTCTACAATTCTCTCACCTCTATTCTGAACAATTAAACTTTCTACAACATTCTTTAATTCTCTAACATTACCTGGCCATGAATATGATTTCAATGCGTTGATTGCTTCTGAATTAAAACCCTTGAAAGCAATATCGTTTTTAGCACAAAACTCTAATCCAAATCTTTCAACAAACAAATAAATATCAGATAATCTATCCCTTAAGTTAGGGACATTTATTGTAATTGTCTTTAATCTAAAATATAAATCTTTACGAAAATTATTTTTAACTACTTC
>CAYTPF010000100.1:0-5725 GCA_964439775.1 uncultured bacterium
CCATTTACCATACATTGGATTTGGAAATATGAATTTATTTACAGTCCATTGATAATTTAAATCATCTGGAAAATCACCCATTGCATCACCAAAATATGCAATAACTCTCTGCTTGCCATATTTTTCCATTCTTCCTATTCCATTTGTAATTTCATTTCGTCTAACAACCTTAGTATCTTCTTTATCAAGTCTCAATAAAAAAATATCATCATCAAATAAAATTGAAAGTTTTTTCATATTATTTTTAGTTGCATTTAAATTTTTATCCATTCGATTACTTAAAAAGATAATTTTAGAATTTTTAATTTTTTTATAATTCAGAATAAATTCTTTTGCACCTGGAACAAGATTAGCTTCTTCTTGATTAACCCAAACACTCCAACTTTCAGGATTGTATGATTCATTTTTTTCAGATAAACCTACTTGATAATTTGAATTATCAAGAACAGTTTCATCTAAGTCCATAACAATAACTGGATTATCTGATTTTCTACATTCATCTAAAATAGCATGATATGCCATTTGATAGGTTTGTATACAGTTATATTTATACTCAGAAGAAGAGGTAACCCAACGTACATCATTAGGCAATTTTGCACTTACTAAAGATAATGAAAAAACAACTAATATATAGATCATACTTTTCCTTATTTTTTAAAAATAAAATTTATTAAAAATACATTATATAAAATTAAATTAATATTATGGACTTTAATACTATAAAATCAAATATAGAATTCCTAGATGGATTAGATAGATTAAATTATTTAATTGATCTAAGTAAAAATAAAAATAAACTAGAAAAAAAATACAAAACTCCTAAAAATAAAATCCCTGGTTGTGTTTCTAATGCCTATTTATTTATTGATAGCTATGATCCTTTTAAAATACAAACTGAATCAGATTCAGAATTTGTTAATGGTCTACTATATATTTTAGAACTTTATGTTAATAATAAATCAAAAAAAGAGATCTTGGAAATAAATGAAATAAATCTAATGGATGAAATTGGATTAAAGAATACTATTACATCTCAAAGAGTAAATGGCTTCTACTCTGCAATTCAAACACTTAAGAAGAAAATTATAAATGAATAAAAAAATTTCTAGAAAAAATTTTATTAAAAATGTTTCAATAGCCTCTTTTGGTTTATTAAACTATACATGCTATTTAAATCTTCAATCAAAAAATAAAACTATAAAATCAAACTTTAAACTAAGGACTGATCCAGATGGTATTTTGAATTTAATTGACGGTTTTCATTACTCAATCATTTCTGAAAAAGGTCGTATAATGTCTGATGGTATTAAAGTTCCAGATCACGCAGATGGGATGGCTTCTTTTAATGGAGAAAATGATAACATAATTTTGATTAGGAATCATGAAATTGGCCATTTTAGAAAAATTGAAGATCTTATTAGATTAAATCCACTCATTAAAGAAAATAATTTTATTGAAAAAAATATTTCTAAATTTTATGATAATGGCGAAAACAATAAACCCTGTGGAGGAGGTACGACAACAATTGTATATAATCCATTTACAAATAAAGTAGAAAATGAATATTTAAGTCTTGCTGGTACACTAGTAAATTGTTCAGGTGGAATAACTCCTTGGGATACTTGGATTTCTTGTGAAGAAACTGTTGATTCAAAGGGCAATGGATTATTAAAAAATCATGGCTATAATTTTGAGGTAATACCATTTGAAAAAACAATTTTAAGTATGCCTATACCATTAAAAGATATGGGACGTTTTAGACATGAGGCTGTAGCTATAGATCCGATTACGCATATTGCATACCAAACTGAAGATAGAAGTAATGGATTAATATATAGATTTATACCTAATAAAAAAGCAAACTATTCAAAAGGTGGTCAACTTCAGGCAATGAAATTTTCAAACAATCCAAGTATTGATACAAGAAATTGGGAAGATCACAATATAAAATTAAATCAAAAACATCCAATTGAATGGATTGACTTAGATGAAGTAGATAACACAAAAGATGATTTAAGAATCCGAGGTTATAATTTAGGTGCATGCATATTTGCAAGACCTGAAGGAATGTGGTATCATGAAAATTATATTTATTTTACCTGCACATCAGGTGGCAAACAAAAATTAGGTCAAATTTGGAAATATAATATTAAAGAAAATTATGTTGAATTATTCTTTGAATCAGAAAATAAAGATACAATGGAATTTTGTGATAATTTAACTGTAACTCCTTGGGGAGATATAATAATTTGTGAAGATGGTAAAGGTATGGATAGATTAATTGGGATAAGACAAGATGGTAGTACCTACATACTCGCTGAAAATATTTTAAATAATTCTGAGTTTGCAGGAGCTAATTTTTCTCCTGATGGCACAATACTATTTGTAAATATTTTTAGTCCTACCAAAACTATTGCTATAACTGGACCATGGGACAAATTAGCTTAGTCTATAATAATTATTTTTTCAATCCTTGATAAATTTATATCAAAAATAGGAATATTGTCTAATAAGTATAAATATTCATTAAACTCAATATCACTGTAAAAAAGTTGGGGCTTAACTGGCCTAATTCTCATTCTTGAACTAACTTTTATTAACCCAGAAATATGATCAGGTATAAAACAACTATAATTCCACTCTACAGACTCATTTATTTTCAAAGTATTATCTATTATACTATGAATATCTATAGATGAAAAAATTGTATCACCAATTTCATTTTGAACCCAAGAAGTAAAGATAATATTGTTCTCATCATAATCTAAAAAATCCTTATTACTTTCTATAGTTCCAAATTCACAAATAACATTATTTAATTCATCTAATACTTTTAACTCAATCCAAGCTTCACGATTATATGATGTTCCGCTTGGGATACCATGACTTGTTTTGTTTTGTATTGTAAAAGGAATTTTTAATGTATCATTATTAGAAATTGTATCAGCTATTTCACTTTCAGTATTATAAAAATAACTTATAACTGCAGTATCTAACAACGATTCAATTGATTCAATTCTAATTTGATTTTCAAAATGGTCTAATGGTTTAGTTAAATCAACATCAATACCTGAAAACATATGATTGTGATGATCACCTTCAAATGGCATATGACAACTTTGACAATTCCTATTATCTGCCATTACATTTAATGGATCTGATGCCCATTCAACCATGGTCATATGAGCTTCTACATTTCTAATGACCATATTATGACATGGTAAGCAAAATCTAGAATCTTGATATATTGAATTGTATTTTGAATCATGGAAATTATTACTTTGAGGATTTTGGTTTGAACCATATTTTATCCCTTCACCAGGATTTAAATAATAGTCAGTATCTATTAAATTATAATCATCTAAAATAAGTGAAGCCGTGTTTAATCTAGTTGTAGAATGACAAAAATCACAACCAATACCATCATTTATAATTTCATTAATATCATCACTTAATTCTAATGTATCAGTATCATACAATCCTGATATTAATAATGAAGGACTATGACATTGAATGCAAAAACGATCACCTTTATTATTAAAATGCTCTTTAGCTTTATTTTTCTGAATTTTAAAAATTGGATTGTTTGTAGATTTATAATGAGATGATAATTTCCATTCTTGATATTGTTGAGGATGACAACTAGCACACTCTCTAGAAGGGCTAAAATCTAAAATATCAATTTCACTAAAAATTATATTACCTTCATTATCAAATTCATATACTTTAAATGGCCAAAGCTCATTAATATCAGAATTAGTTGAATCATCTATATTTTTATTACATGATATGATAATAAAAATAATCAAAAAATTATATGTAAATAATTTCATAATATGAATTTACAATATAATCATATTATAAAATCAAGAAGTTTACCAAGCGTTTAATGTTGAAGCAATTCCACCTAAAATTGCTGTTGAACCTATGGATTCTATAGCTAAATTTGTAATACTCAATAACTCTCCAGTAAAAGAATCTAATATATATAAATGACCATTGCCTCGATCACTAACAAACAATTTTGATTCATCTGAAGACAAAGAAATTCCGTGAGGTGAATCCATAATACTATTTATATCTTGATTATGCCAAACTAATTCTAAATTATCTTCTGAAATAGATAAACAAGCTACCCCTTGCCCACCTAAAAGTGGTTGCCCAGATAACGTTACATAAACATGATTTGAATTATCTCCTATTATATGCCAAGGATTAGAATTAGAATTAAAATCACTATAAATATCAACTTGTTCTAGAGTATTAGCATTATACATATGTATTTGACCTGCAATTTCCTCATTTCCAAGAGACCAGCTACCAGCAGAACAAGTAACAAGTATGTAACCATTTTTATAAATACATTGAATTGGCTTAAATTTTTGAATAAGTGTATTAGGTATAGCTTGATCATCATTATACATAGGTTGAGAAAAAATTTCATAATTATTACTTAAATCTATTTTAAATAAAAAATCTGATAATACTGATGCTGTAAATAATTCTTGATCCATTGTATTTATTGATAATGCATGGGGACCAATACCATCACAGCCATCACATATATTTATTTCATATTCATTAACTAATCCATCATCTGAATAACTTACAACATTGATAATATTGGTTTGAGCATTCATATTTATATGTCCAGGCATATTCATTCTTGATATATATATTTTTTTATTTTCTGTATCTAATACTGATAAAGCAGGTAAATCACCTAATTCAATCCTACTTATAAAATTATCATTTGATAAATTATATTGCTCAACATAACCCGCATCCATCAATGTTACAAACCAAAAGCCATTATCTTCATCAATTGATATAAAATGCGGGGAATTACCTGTAGTAGTGCCTTGCCCCATACAATGAGACATTCCATTCATTTCATGCCAAGTACAACCATTTTCTTCACATTCATCACTAGATTGAGAAAAATTTGAACAATTAATACCACCTAGCCCCACTTTTATATTTTTTTCCAATTCACCTGTTTTAGCATTTATAACTGTAACATGATCTTGACTTTGATTTGAAACATATACTTTGTAAAAAGGGTCTACAGAACTATTTGAATCAAAATAACATCCTAAAAATATAATCAAAATTATAGATATATATTTTTTCATAATAATACCTCTATTTATAATGATAAAACTTGATTGATCTTAATCCAACCTTCTTTTCCATCCAATAATTTTATATTTAACCAATTGTTATTAGTTTCTTTAATATCAATCTTAAGTCCTCCATGAATTTTGAATAATTCTGTAGAGGAAGCTGATGGTGCTGAAAAAACTTTCACTTTATTTTGAATAATAATTCCTTGTTTAATATTATAGCTATCATAGATGGAAAAAGTTCCTGGAAATAATGAAATAAAAAATATGCAAAATAAAATAAACTCAAATACTTTTAATCTATATATATAAAAAATTACTCTAAACAAATATACAATCGATATCAAAAACAAAATTAAACTCCAAATCAAAATCCACTCTGATGGCAAATAAGATGATTTAACTAATCTAAACATTTTCAACAAATATGGGGGGCTTGGTATTTCAATTCTATCTTTAACATTTAAATTTGCTAATTTTAAATTAAAAATAGCATCTTCATTTAAAGGATTTAATTTTAAACATTTTTCAAATGACCAAATAGCATATGGCATATTATTTTGTATATAATATGCATTGCCTAAATTGTAATAAAAAAT
>CAYTPF010000101.1:0-5692 GCA_964439775.1 uncultured bacterium
TGATACTGAATATATTTTAAGAGCACAAAATTCTAATTATAATTCTAAAGATTTTATAACTAATTTAGAGCAAATATTGGATGTGCCATTTGATGTAAGAAGAGTTGAAAGTGTAGGTCCAAGAATTGGTAGAGAATTACGTTCTGAAGCACTGCAAGCTATTTTGTATGCATTAATTGGCATACTATTTTATATATGGTATCGTTTTGATAGATTTTATGCTTTAGGTAGTGTAGCAGCATTGGTTCATGATGTGATTATCACAATAGGTATTTTTTCAATGTTTGATTTTGAAATTGATTTGACTATTATAGCAGCATTTTTAACTATTGTAGGTTATTCATTAAATGATACTATTGTTGTTTTTGATAGGATTAGAGAAAATATTGGTAAATATAGTAGGGAAAATTTAGAATCTGTAGTTAATTTATCATTGAATGAAACATTGAGCAGAACATTTATTACCTCACTAACAACATTACTTGTTGTATTTACATTATATTTGATTGGTGGTGAAGTAATAAAATTATTTGCATTAGCTCTAATTATTGGAGTATTTGTAGGTACTTATTCATCTATATATGTTGCAAGTATAGTGATGATTTATTTTGAAAATAAAGCAGGTCAAAAATTATCGCAATAATTAAAATGAAACGTAAAAAATAAACATATTTAAAAGGCTCCAAAATGGAGTCTTTTTATATTAAATAAGGAAATAATATGGCAGTACTTTCAGTGATTGGTGGTCAATGGGGAGATGAAGGAAAAGGAAAAATTGTAGACTATATTTGTAGGGATGTTGATTTAGTTGCAAGATATCAAGGGGGCGCAAATGCAGGTCATACAGTTTATATAAATAATAAAAAAATAGTACTTCATCAAATTCCTTCAGGGATCATAAGGGAGAATTGTGATTGCATTTTAGGAAATGGTATGGTAATTGACCCCATAGGATTAATAGATGAAATTAAATTATTATCAGAATATAATATAGATGTTAATGATAGAATGCATATAGCATATAATGCACATATTGTAACACCAATTCATAAAATGATTGATAAATTGAGTGAATCAAAAGCAAAAAATAAAATTGGTACAACTTTAAAAGGAATTGGCCCTACATATGTTGATAAATATAATAGAAAGGGTATTTTAGCATTTGATTTATTAAATGAATCAGAATTAAGAATAAAATTAGATAATAAGCTTAATAAGTTAGAGAAAGAGTATGATATATCTGATAATGAAATTTTTGATTTAAAAAAATCAATTAATGTTTTTGTTGATTCTTCATTAAAAATTTCAAAATATATTAAAGATTCATTTACGCTATTGCATAATAGGCATAGTCAAAATTCTACTATTTTACTTGAAGGGGCCCAGGGTACAATGCTTGATGTTGATCATGGTACATATCCATATGTAACGTCATCAAATCCGACGAGTGGTGGAATTTCTACAGGTTTGGGATTCCCAGGGAACAAAATAGATGATAATATTGGTATTTTTAAAGCATATACAACAAGAGTTGGTGAAGGACCTTTTCCTACTGAATTAAATAATGAAATAGGACAAAAAATTAGAGATGTGGGATCAGAATTTGGAGCTACTACTGGTAGGCCTAGGAGATGTGGTTGGTTTGATGCAGTTGCAGCAAGATATAGTTGTAAATTAAATGGATTAACTAAAATAGCTTTAACAAAATTAGATATATTGGATGGTTTTGATGAAATTTTAGTTTGTAATTCATATAAAGTTAATGGTAAAGAATATAATGAATTTCCAGAAGTTCAATTTATGTTGGATCAAGTTGAGCCTGTTTTTGAGCATTTTCCAGGATGGGATGATTCTACATATGGGATCAAATCATTTGAAGAATTACCTGAAAATGCAAAAAAATATATTATTTTGTTAAGTAATATATTAGAAACTCCAATAAAAATAATTTCAACAGGACCAAAACGTAATCAAATAATTAGTATATAATAAGTTAAATAGGAAGCGTACAATGAATAAGTTAATAATTAATATAATAATTTCAATTTTTTCAATACTATTGGGTGTTGATTATCATCATATTAACCCTGATGCTCCTGCTACTTCAAGTAAAGAAGTTAGTTCGAAAATAGAGAATAAAGATTCAAAGAAAGATAATAAAAAATCTTTCGATAATATTATAAAAGATATGGAAAAAATTCCTGGTTTATTCAATATATATTATAACGAAGATAAAAATTTGGCATATTTAGAAGTTTCTCCTGATCAATTTGAAAAAATTTATTTATGTAATATGACAAGACAATCGGGTGATGGTATGATGTTTGATAGTGGTTCAATGTTAGATGAATTCCCATTTTATTTTACTAAAGTAGGACAAAGAATTCAGTTGGTAAATAAAAATATTTCATTTAGATCTGATAACGATTTGCCTGGCAAAAGAGCTGTTGAGCAAAGCTTTTCTAACTCTATTTTTTCTAGTTCAAAAATTGTAGGAGAGCCCAATGAATCTAATGGTTCATTCTTAATTAATTTATCAGAACTTTTTGTAAAAGATTTTAATGATGTTGGCTATGTAACGGGTGAAAGGAAGATGAAATATTCTTTTGACAAGGAAAATAGTTATTTTAACGAATTAAAATCATTTCCATTTAATACTGAAATAGATATTATGTTACATTTTAAAAATAATAAACCTAATGATCTTTATACATTGCCTGATACAAAAAGTATGTTTCATAGATATCATTTTAGTTTATCTTCATTGCCTGATTCAGATTATCAGCCTAGAATAGCAGATGATAGAGTTGGACATTTTTTAACTATTTATCAAGATTATTCAGATGTACTAACTGAAACACCTTATAAAAGATATATTAACAGATGGAATTTAAAAAAAGCTAATCCAGATGATGAAATATCTGATCCTGTAGAGCCTATAGTTTTTTGGTTAGAAAATACCATCCCTGAAAAATTTAGACCTGCTATGAAAGAAGGTGCATTATTATGGAATAAGGCATTTGAAAAAATAGGAATTAAAAATGCAATAGTTGTAAAACAAATGCCAGATGACGCTGAATGGGATCCTGCTGATGTTAGATATAATACAATAAGGTGGATTATAACTCCTGGTGGAGGATATGCAGTTGGTCCTTCTAGAGCAAATCCATATACAGGAGAATTATATGATGCAGATATTAGAGTAAGTTCAGATTACGTTAGATGGTATGGTAAAGAATTTGAAGAATGGATTACACCATTATCATCTTATCATGATGAAAAAAATAATGATTTCGATAAGCATACTTGTAATTATGCTGAGGGTAAAATTGAACAAATGGCTTTTGGTTGGAGTGTATTAAGTATGAGAGGTGTTGTCAATGAAAAAGATAAAGAAAAATTTATTCATGATGGATTAGTTGATTTAATAGCTCATGAAGTAGGACATACATTGGGTTTAAGACATAATTTTAAAGCAAGTTCCATATATTCACTTTTTGATTTAAAAAATAAAGTTTTTACTGAAAAAAATGGTGTTACAGGATCAGTGATGGATTATAATCCTGTAAATTTATCGCTTAAAGGAGAGCCTCAAGGTTCTTGGTATCATACTACTCTTGGAAAATATGATTATTGGGCAATTGAGTATGCATATTCAATTCATGATCCTGATTTATATGTATCTGAAGAAGTTATGCTAGATAAAATTGCAAGCAAGGTTTCTGATCCTTTATTGCAATATGGAACAGATGAAGATGCTAGAGGATCATCTGTATGGGGTATGGATCCATCTTGTAGTTCTTACGATTTAGGAAAAGATCCATTAGAATATGCAGAATTAAGAATAAAATTATCTAATGAATTATGGAATGATATTTTATATAATTTTGAAATTGATGGTGGAAGATATCAAAAAATAAGAAGAGTATTTGGTCAAGGATGGGGCGAATATAGGGGGGCAATTAATATAATAACTAAATATATTGGAGGAAGTTATATATATAGAGATCATATAGGTGATCCTGGTAATAGAAAACCACTTAACATTGTTTCTGCATCTGAGCAGCGAAGAGCGTTGAAAATATTAAATGACAAAATTTTTCATAAAGATGCTTTTTCTTTTTCACCGGATTTGCTGAATAAGCTTTTACCTGAACGATTTTGGAATTTTACGGGTTCAGTATGGAAAATGAAAAGATTAGATTATCCAATTCATAATGCAATTGAAAGGCTTCATGCTAGAGCATTATATAGAATATATAATCCATTAGTTTTAAGCAGAGTTCAAGAGAATGAAATAAGGTATACTGAAAATGAAGAAAAATTCACTATGTCTGAATTGTTTGTTACATTAAGAAATTCTATATGGTCTGAATTGGCTGATAGAAATAATATTAATTCATACAGAAGAGGCTTGCAAAGAATTCATTTAGAAAATTTGATAAATATGATATTAGACACTAATTCTGGATTAAGTTATGATGCTATTATTTTGGCTCGACAAGATTTAATTGAACTTCAACAAAAAATAAAAAATTCTCAACATATGTTTGGCCTTGATGAAATGACAAAGGCTCATTTATCAGAATCATCAGCTAGAATAGAATCAGCATTACAAGCCTATTTACAAAAAAAAATATAAATAAATAATATGATTAGATATATCATTATAGGTGATATACATGGTAATTATAAGGGTGTAGATAATCTTTTAAAAGTAGCTTCATATAATCCTAGAAAAGATATTTTGATATTTATAGGTGATTATATAGATTATCAATATAATCCTAACTATTCTTCACAGGAAACTATTAATCTATTATTAGATTTAAAAAACCAATCAGATAAAGTATATTTTTTATTGGGTAATCATGATCTTTGGTTGCGTGATTGGTTAAATAAGGGCGGTAAAATAAATCCAATTTGGAAAAAACAAGGTGCTATTGAAACATTTAAAAGTTATGGAATCCAAAATTTAGAAGATATTCAAAATAATCTAAGTAAATTTCCTAAAACACATATAAATTTTTTTAAAAATATTATTCAAGATTATTATTGTGATGAAAATTTAGTTGCAATCCATGGTGGTTTTACAAATGCTGGTCAAATGTATACTATAAGTAAAAATGAAAAATTACCATATGAACAGCTATATCAAATAGTTTGGGATAGGCGTTTCATTTTTACCAAATTAAAAGAAGAAAATATATTATTTAATAAATATTTTGGAGATAAATTTTTAGTTGTTGGACATACTCCTTATGGACCTTATCAAAGCAGTATAAATTCTAAGTGGTTTTTGATTGATGGTAATAGCAAGGCTGGTAAAAAACAGTTAGGTTTAATTATTCAAAATAAATAAACTTATTTTATTAATGAAGATGGTATTACATAATATTAATTAAGTATTATTGATACAATCATAACTATATCTAAAACATCAATAGTTGCATCTTGATTAATATCAGCATTACAAAATTGATCTGCATTAAGTTCAGAGTTTCCTAGTACATAACTAACCACTGTCACAACATCTAAAACATTTAAATCATTATCTAAATTCGCATCACCATTAGGATCGCAGGTTTCATTTTGATTTTCTATAAGAGTAAATGAATCAATATAAATATAATCTCCTGTTCTAGTTCCATTTCCATTTGCAGCATTTCCTGAAAAATAAAATGTAATTGGA